>JAQIBK010000141.1 GCA_027859125.1 Actinomycetota bacterium
CGCGCGGGTGAAGCGCAAACCCGTTAGACAGAAGAACAGCCCACCACTGAGCGGAGGTTCGGGAAGGTATGCGGCGCTGCATCTTCTGCCACAAGCCTCTCTCGGGCAACAAGGCTCGCGAGCATGTTCTGCCGCAATGGCTCGAACGCGAAATCGGCGGAGGCTCCATCTACTACGATCACCCCCTTGAGGGCGATACTTCTGTTGGCTTCTCCCTGCTCTCTACGGACAAGGTATCTGCCACTGCAAGCACGCGTGTTGAGGGTCGAGTGTGCGTTGACTGCAACAGTGTTTGGCTGAGCTCTCTTGAAACAGCCGCCAAGCCTATCGTCTCCAATCTCGTGTTCGGTCGCACTGGCATCGACGCTCTCTCTCCCGAACATCGTCATCTCCTCGCGACATGGCTGTACAAGACTTTTCTTGTTGGTGTGTCATCTGGCGCCGGTGAGTACGACATTCATGAGTGCGACTACCATCAGTTTCGAGCAACTGGTCAACCGGGACATTGGGCCAACATCTATGCGGCAGTCCTCGAGTCGGATTGTGGGGGATTCTGCGGTCCAGCGGAGATGAAGTGGCCTGAGCCAAAAGGCAACTCAGAGTACGAGCCTAGTCCGGATCCATCCGATCGTGGCCTCAAGTGGGTCATGCACATTGGGAAGCTCCATGCGGCGATGTGCTACACCACCATCCCCAACGCAGAGCAGGTTGTCTTAGAGGGTTTGCATGCGCCTGTCTGGACTCCACAGCCCTACATCTCGAGACCTGGCAAACTCATGTCAGAGACCAGTAGTAGTAGTCTCGTGCAATGGTTGGCGTTTGGTCTGATACCTACACTTCAGCTGTTGACCAATGATTCCGCGGCCTCTGTCTAACCCAGGTTTCTTAGTGTCACTCTGCCCCCGTGGGATGCCTGACGAAAGTCAGGTAGCCTCGAATCCGACGGCGGAGTGACCCACCGCGTTTCTGTCACCCGCATGCGGGGTTGACCGTCAGCTGTCATGTCCCCCGCCGCCGGGCATTCGAGGGGTCGTCAGCGTGACTTCATAGGAGCTTGGCCCTTGTTGGCCCCCAGCCAAGGCGTGTCCGCCGACGATCCCCAGCCATCGCATGAGTCGACGGAGGGGGACAACCATGATCGTAATCGGAATCGACCCGCACATGAAGACCCATACAGCAGTGGCGCTCGATGCGGCCACAGGCCGCAGCATCGGCGAGCGCACCGTGAACTCCAGCGAAGCCGGACACGACGAGCTGCTGCGCTGGGCGCGAAGCTTAGGTCCTGACCGCTACTTCGCCATCGAGGACTGCCGTCACGTCTCCGGCAGGCTCGAGCGACATCTGCTTCCTTATGGCGAGCGTGTGGCGCGGGTACCGCCTAAGATGATGGCGGGCGCGTGGGCATCGGCCCGCACATACGGCAAGTCCGACCCCATCGACGCGGCGTGCGTTGCCCGAGCGGCGCTTCGCGAGCCGAAGCTCCCCGAGGCCCGCCTCTCGGGTCCAGATCAGGACGTGCGCCTGCTCACAGATCACCGCGATGACCTGGTACAAGAGCGTGCCCGCATCCAGAAACGCCTCAGGTGGAACTGCCACGACCTGGAGGTCTCTCTCGAACTCCCGCCCCGCGTGCTCGACCGCTACGTGTGGCTCGACCGACTGGAGAAGGCGCTTGCCGCCATGCCCGAGAGCACCCGGTGCCAGATCGCCCTGGACCAGGTCCGCCGCTGCCGGCAGCTCACCGCCGAGACACGCTCCCTACAGCGCGAGATCACAGATCGCATGCGCGTCCTCGCGCCTGAGCTCCTAGAGCTTCCCGGGTGCTCGGCCATAAGCGCCGCACATCTGGTCGGTCAGACGGCCGGGGCCTCGCGCTTCAGCGGGGAGGCCGCCTTCGCGATGCATGTGGGCACGGCACCTCTGCCAGTCTCCTCGGGCAAGTCGGAGAGACATAGATTGAATCGCACCGGGAACAGGTGCCTGAACTCCACGATCCACATGATCGCTGTGACCCAGGCGCGCATGCATCCTCAGGCGATGGCTTTCATGGAACGGAAGCGGTCGGAGGGCATGAGCAATCGGGAGGCGCTTCGGTGTCTGAAGCGCCACATCTCGCGAACCGTGTTCAAGACGATGTTTAGGGCCGAGAAAGCGCGGACGGCGACTGTGGTGAGGGCTGATTTCACCGCAGGTATCGTCGCCGTCGCGGTGTAGGATTGACATAGGAGCAACAGCAGATGGCACGCCGTGTCAGATATCCTCGGTATGGAAGTGTACGGGGGCGCACCACGGCTGAAGCGCAAACATAATTAGAGGCACTGGTTGGACGGGGGACTCGGGTGAAGCAAGAATGGTTCGAGATGCAGGAAGTTCGCCGTCACTGGCTCCGTGAGAAAGTATGGGTTCCGCTCAGGGCAATCCAGCACTTATCCAAGGTGGGCGAGAGCGGGCACTTGGGCCATCAAGAGGAGTTCTTCGGAGCGGGCAGCTTGGCCGTTTCACTGTCAACGCGTGAGGCAGCCGACGCCCTTGGCTGGATGGATGTCGGGATCAGTCATAGCCACTCTGGCTGGGCCGACGGCGATGATTATTATCCTGCGGACGTGTACTGCGGCTCGGAAGAGGAGGTCAGTGGAACCCACCTTATCTTGGATCAGCATTTCAACTCTGCCGAGACGTCTGAGTGGCATCTTCATCAGGATCTGGTGACCACCCTCGGACTTAGGCGAGAGGGTGATTTGTGGGTACGTCCTGATGAGGGCTACGAGCCGGTCGCTCGCTTGGAGCGGGACAACGAGGGAAGCCCGATACTCCTTGAGATTCATGCATCGCATTTGCGGGACTACTTGTGCGCACGCAGTATGGCTCTGTTTGTCTCGTCTTATCTCAGTCGTACTGCGGTGGTGGCCGATGCCAGTTCTTTCACCTGGGACCCTAACCCGCTGCAGGAAGCCACAGAACGAGACCGTTGGCAGGGGGGAGCATACGCGATTCATGAAGGCGGGATGCCGTACGGTGAGAGTGTGTTCGTCATGCACTCGGCTTGGAAGGATGAATTCGCTGAAGGGGACATCCCCAAGCTCGGAGTACCCACAGACGACAGCATCATCTCTGAATCATGGTCTCGCGAGAATTCTGGCGGCAAGCTGTACCGTATTCAAGGCGAACTGTGGCGGAGTGAGTGGATTGAACCGGCTGATTCCAGCCCCATCGTTCGTAATGACAAGACTCCGCCGATTGCATTCTTCATAGTGGACGAGCAGGGAAGCCGCGAGGGCAAGGATACCCTAGCGCACGATGGACGCTGGCTTTGGTTTCGCCCAGACGTGATGTCCTCTCTCGCGCACCGGCGAGGTGGCGGTATCGGTTGGTTCACCAAGGACACCGGTCAGGTCCACTGTTCTCCAGACCATGATGTGCATTTCGGGGTGAACTCGCTGGGTCTGGTAACAGTCTACGCGAAGGACATAGCACTGCTTCCGGACTGGCAACAGCAGGTTTGGGCTGGCTACAACGTTGCACCCAATGGTGGTGTCTCGGAAGAGTTGTTGATGTCGCAGGTCAAAGCGTCTCCAGCTGACACCAAAGCCCCCGAAGCATTCCTGCTCAAGGGGATTGACTACATACGGTCAGCATCCGTTGCCGCTTTCGGCTCACCGGTCATTAGGGAGCACGACGACCTCGCGCAACTTAGCGCTCGCGTTCATCGGTTTCGAGCGGCTGACCGCGTCGGCTTCTTTGCACTCGCCAAAGATGTGGCGCGCATGACCGCAGATGTGATCGACGCCACGGCCCTGCATAACATTGTTCCTCCACCCAAGGGTGAGAAGTGGGGTTCTTTGAAGTCACTTGAGAAGGTGCTCGCAGCATCAGTTGGCCCCGCCAAGGCCCGCACGATGCTCAGCCCATTGGTGGGGGCCTACGAGCTTAGGCACTCAGACGCTCATCTCTCAAGCCACGAGGCAGATGAGGCGCTGGAACTAGTCAAGGTAGAACCCAGTGCCGCACCAGTACAGCAGGGTGTTCAGCTACTCAACACGTGTGTCGCTGCGCTGTTCCAGATAGGCAAGGTTCTAGAAGAGTGGTCTGACGCCCCTCCCGAGTAGGCCTCTAGCCCAGGTTTCGTTAGTGTCACTCTGCCCCAGTGGGATGCCTGACGAGAGTCAGGTAGCCTCGGATCCGGCGGCGGAGTGACTCACCTGGTTTCTGTCACCCATATGCTGGGTTGACCGT
>JAQIBK010000195.1 GCA_027859125.1 Actinomycetota bacterium
GAGACTACGTGCCCTCGATGTACACCCCTGTCTACTCGGACGCTGGCGTGCTCACCTCGATCGATGCTTCTGAAGGCGCACCTTCGACAGTCGTCAAGCGAGTGGTCGACGATCTGTCGGCGCACCCCGTGCCCACATGCCCCGTAGTGCCTTTCATGGATGTGGTCCACGATCGGGCGACCGTCGAGGTACTCCGTGGATGTACTCGCGGATGTCGTTTCTGTCAGGCGGGCATGGTCTATCGGCCCGTCCGAGAGCGGCCCGCTGACCAGATAGTCCACAGCGTGATGGAGAACCTGGCATGCACTGGCTATGAGGAGGTCTCACTGACCTCGCTCTCAACCACCGATCACTCTCAGATCGAGGAGATCCTTCGTCGGCTCAGGCGCCGACTGGAGGGCACTGCGATCTCCGTGTCGCTGCCATCGCTTCGGGTGGATTCATTCGGCGCGTCCATGGCGCGGCTCGCTTCGTCTGGAAAGAAGTCGGGACTGACCTTCGCCCCGGAGGCGGGGACTCAAAGACTTCGCGATGCCATCAACAAGAACGTGGACGAGCCTGAGCTGCTCAAGACCGTTGAGCAGGCCTTCCAGTCCGGATGGCGCCGCGTGAAGCTCTACTTCATGATAGGACTGCCCACCGAGACTGATGTTGATGTCCGCGGGATCGGTGAGATGGTCACACGGGTGTTAGCCGTGGCTCGTACATCGGTGCCGCCCGATCAGCGGGGTTCGATAAAGGTCGCCGTGTCGGTATCCACCCTGGTGCCCAAGGCTCACACGCCCTATCAGTGGGACCCCCAGATCGCCCTCGAAGAGGTCCGCCGGCGTCAGAGCGTGCTTCGTGAGAGCATGCCGGGCAAGGGCGTGGATCTGTCGTGGCACGACTCGGACGTTTCGTTCCTCGAGGCCACCATGGCTCGTGGCGATCGAAGCGCTAGCGACGTGATCGAGGCGGCATGGCGTATGGGTGCTCGCTTCGATGCTTGGAGTGAGCGCTACGATCTCGATCTCTGGCGTCGTGCGTTCGCGGAGGCGGAGATCGAGCCCGAGTCGATAGCCAATCGTACCCTTTCGTTCGAAGAGGTCCTGCCTTGGGGCCACATATCCGCTGGCGTGTCGGAAGCGTACTTGGTTCGTGAACGTGAACGCACTGAGACAGGTCAACTCACACACGACTGCAGTTCTGACGGGTGTACTGGATGCACCGTCTGTGATGATCTGGGCGTTGACGTGGAGTTGGGAGGGACACGTGGCGATCGGTGACTTCAGACTGCGCATCGGATACTGCAAGGGTGGACGGGCTCGTTTCCTGTCGCATCTGGAGGTCATGAGGGCGCTGGAACGTTCTGCACGGCGTGCACAACTGGCGTATGCTGTCACACAGGGGTTCAACCCCCGAATGAAGGTCGCGTTCGGACCTGCGTTGCCCGTGGGGACGGCTGGTGATCGGGAGTATCTCGACATCTGGCTCACGGAGTTCTCGCCGGTATCGGACGTACTGCGTGATTTGATCGCTGTGACACCTGCAGATCTGGCCCCGGTTGATGCCAGCTACGTAGGATTCCGAGAGCCATCTCTATCGGCTGCGATCACAATCGCGGAATACAGGATCGAGATGGATGCGACGGAGGTGGACGCGAAAGAGTTTGAATCGGCACTGGACGCGGTGGTCGCGTCAGGCGAGTTGAGGATCGAGCAGCAGAAGAAGACCAAGGTTTACGACCTCACCAAGAGTCTCTCGAAGGAGCCGAGTGTGAGAGTCGAGAAGGGCCGGATCGTCGTATCGACGACTGTTCGCATGGGACCGGAAGGGGCCATGCGGCCCGATGCTCTGATCCGAGCAGCTCTAATGCGTGCCCACATGTCAGGTGCCTCCGTACAGGTGACGCGCACAGACGTCTTCATAGAGAGCGAGGATGTCCTGAGTCGTCCGTTGTGATCGGGGACAGTAGTGGGTGAACCGCTGAGGGAGATGCTCGTCTCCCACGACTCCAGCGAGACCCGAGTGGCGTTGCTGGAGGATAGGCAGCTCGTTGAGCTGTACATAGAGCGGCCAAAACGCAGTGTGGTGGGCAACGTGTACCTAGGGAAGGTGCGCGATGTACTGCCTGGCATGCAGGCTGCATTCGTTGACATCGGACTTGAGAAGAACGGGTTCCTCTACGTCGACGAGGTCGTAACGCCCGAGGGGCTCGAGAACGTGCCCAAGCGCGACATCCAGTCGTTGCTCAAACCGGGCCAGCAGATCATGGTGCAGGTGCTCAAGGATCCCATGGGGACCAAAGGTGCGCGTGTGACCACCGAGGTCACTCTGCCCGGTCGATTCTTGGTCCTGATGCCCTTCTCGGAGTTCGCGGGCGTATCACGCAAGCTGCCCGATGAGGAACGCGATCGCCTCCATGAGATCGTGATACCGCATATTCCCGCAGGAGTCGGTGTGATCGTTCGCACCGTGGCCCTTGGAGCGTCTGAGAGGGATCTGGTCTCTGACCTCGAGTTCCTGCTGCGGCTTTGGAAGCGCGTGAGTCATCAGTCGATAGAGGCATTGGCGCCTGAGGTCATCTACACGGAGATGGATCTGGCGCTCAGACTCGTGCGAGACGTGTTCTCCGATGAGTACAAGAGGTTGGCCATCGATGACAAGTCTGTATATGAGAAGGTAGTCTCCTTCCTCAGAAAGACCTCGCCGCAGCTTGTGCGCAAGATCTTTCATTACAAGGAACGCGCCGCGATGTTCGATCACTTCGAGCTTCAGCCCACGATCGATTCAGCATTGCGTAGGACAGTTCTGCTGCCCAGTGGTGGTCACATAGCCATCGATCGAACCGAGGCGTTGACCGCCGTAGATGTGAATACGGGCAAGTATGTTGGGCGCAAGAGTCTCGAGGACACCATTGTGAGAACGAACCTGGAGGCGGCGACGGAAGTCGTTCGTCAGCTGCGGTTGCGCGATATTGGCGGCATCATCGTCATAGACTTCATCGACATGGAGGACACGTTCCACAGGGCAGAGGTCATTCAGAGGTTGAATTCGGCGCTGGAGCGCGACCGCACCAAGACACGCTTAACAGAGATGTCTCGTCTGGGTCTGGTCGAAATGACGCGCAAGAACGTGACTGATGGTCTGTATGGGATACTCACTGAGCCTTGTCCCACATGTGGTGGCGAGGGACGGGTGCTTTCGGAGGTCACACGCAGGATCGCTGTTGAGCGTAAGATGCGCGAGATACTGAAGTCCGGAAGAACTGCGGCTTTCCTGTTGGGTCTGAACCCGGATACCTACGAGTTGGTCATGGCACCAGGGCAGAACATCGTCGCGGTACTGCGTTCCGAGACTGGCAAGCAGGTTGCGATCGTGCCTGAGAAGGATTGCGACGCCACAGAGGTGCGAGTGTTGATCGAAGGTCGCGCGGGACTTCTGAGACGCGCGTTGGAGTAGTCTTCGTCCGTATGGGGTAGTAGGGTCGTGGAGCAGGCGGTCATTCACGCTGATTCGGCGTTGACGGTGCATAGACCCTCTGATAACATACCCCCTTGCGCACTAGAGCGAGTGAGAGGTTGATCATGTACGCAGTTGTATCTACCGGTGGGAAGCAGCTCAAGGTCGAAAAGGACACGGTCGAGGTCGTCGAGAAACTGGACGCACAGCCCGGTGACTTGGTTACGTTGGACGTTCTGTTCGTTGCCGACGGTGATTCCGTCGTGACTGACCAGAAGTCGCTGGCCACCGCCACAGTCACCGCTGAGGTTGTTGAGCACTTCAAGGGTGAGAAGAAGATCGTATTCAAGTTCAAGAAGCGCAAGGGCTACAAGCGCCTCAAGGGTCACCGTCAGCAGCAGACGCGTATCCGCATCAAGGATATCTCTCTGATCGGTGGTTCCAAGCCTGCCGCCAAGAAGGAAGTCGTTGCGGCGCCGAAGGCTCCGGCCAAGAAGGCCGCCAAGCCTGCTCCCAAGGCCGCGAAGGTCGAGACTGCACCTGCAGCAGAAGTTGCTGTGGCACAGTGCGAGGCTATCAAGTCCAACGGTGAGCGCTGCAACAACAAGGCAAAGGATGGCTCCGCTTACTGCGGTGTCCACGCCAAGAAGTACGACGCGTAGGAGAACATCAAGGTTCCTCGCCGTTCGAGCGACGGGTCTCGGTCACGAAGGCAGGTAGTTCCTCATGGCACACAAAAAGGGTCTTGGTAGCACTAAGAACGGACGCGATTCCAATGCGCAACGACTTGGTGTGAAACGCTTCGCAGGTCAGGTCGTGACTGCGGGCTCTATCATCGTCCGCCAGCGTGGTTCCCGCCTCAGGGCCGGTGAGAACGTCGGCATGGGCAAGGATGACACGCTGTTCGCGTTGATCGACGGTAGCGTCGACTTCACTCACGGCAAGGATCGTCGGGTTCACGTACGACCGCTGGAGGGCTAGGGAGCCTGAGAGCAACGCGCGAATTTTCAGGCCCCTCGCTTCAACTGGAGCGGGGGGTTTCTGCGCATACTGGGCTAGAATCGATCTTGCGGACATGAACTTCGTCTGCGAGAAATAGGATCCGCGGCAAGCGATACGGATCCCGGAAGGTGTCAACATGTTCGTCGATGAGTCCAAGATCAATATCAAGGCCGGCGATGGCGGAGCGGGATGCAAGTCGTTCCGGCGCGAAGCCCATGTGCCCCGTGGAGGTCCCGACGGCGGCAACGGCGGCTACGGTGGTGACATCGTGCTCGAAGCCGATCCGTCGCTGTCCAGCCTTGTCGACTACAAATTCAAGCGGCACTTCAAGGCTGATCGCGGTGTCCACGGCAAGGGTTCGCAGATGCACGGCGCCAACGGCGAGGACATCATCCTCAGAGTTCCGCTTGGCACTATCGCCCGTGACGGTGAGACCGGAGAGGTCCTCGCCGATCTGATACGCATGGGCGAACGCACCGTGCTTGCACGGGGCGGTCGTGGCGGCCGAGGGAACATCCAGTTCGTCACTCCCACCAAGCGTGCTCCGGCATTCGCCGAGCTTGGCGAGCCCACGTCCGATCGTTGGATAACGCTCGAGATGAAACTCATGGCCGACGCGGCTCTTGTCGGCTTTCCCAGTGTTGGCAAGTCGTCTCTCATCGCCAGGATAAGTGCTGCGAAGCCAAAGATCGCGGACTATCCTTTCACTACGCTGGTGCCCAACCTGGGCGTCGTGCGTGCGGGTGAGTACTCGTTCGTCGTGGCGGACGTTCCCGGTCTCATCGAGGGGGCGAGCGAGGGCAAGGGACTCGGTCACGCCTTCCTACGTCATATCGAGCGCAGTGCTGCGATCGTTCACATGGTCGACTTGACCGGCGGGTACGAACAGCGCGATGTGGTCGATGACCTGGCTGTGATCACCAGAGAGCTCGTGCTGCATGCCAAGGAGCTCGCCGGGCGTACCACCATCGTGGTCGGCAACAAGATCGATATGCCTGGAACCCAGGAAGAGTCGGATCGGCTCGCGGCACGCTGCGCTGAGCTGGGACTCGACTACTTCGCGATCTCGACGATCACCGGTCAGGGCCTCGATACCATGACCCTGCACCTTGGCCATCTCGTTCGCGATCTTCGTCTCGCTGCTGCGGATGAAGCTCAGGTGTACGAGAAGGTCTATATACCTTCGGTAAGAAGCCGTGATCGTACCTTTGAGGTGAGCCGCACAGGCAACCATTCGTTCAAGGTCGCCGCACAAGGTGTCGTTCGCATG
>JAQIBK010000273.1 GCA_027859125.1 Actinomycetota bacterium
GCTGAAGGTCGACCAGCTTGCGGCGAGCGAAGGCAAGTGAGCTGTCTCGCTCACCGACGCGATCGAGCGCGCCGCCGCAGCACTGCATCTTGGTCGTGTAGTCGATCACGCGCGCACCAAGCGCCGTGATGAGGCTCTCGACCTTAGTTGGGTGCAGCGGATCGTCCCATCGCACTGCGGGCTGCGGCCTGAGCAGGTGGCAGCCATAGTGAACGCCGATGCGCATGCCCCAGAGCGGCTTCTTGACGCCTGACGCGATGAGCCCGTTGCCCATGTGGTCGATGAGCCACTCGGCGAAGTGAGTGATCTCGAGAGCACCGTCGTAGTGCAGGCCCTCCTTGGCGAGCCGCTCGTTGATCACGTCGCGCTCGCGCCAGTCGGTCTTGAGGTGACTGCTCGCCTCCTTGAAAGTCGAGTAGCAGCCGTTGCACGGCGTCACCAGATTGAGTCCGGCCTTCTCGACGATGGCCAGGTTGCGCGCAGCTGCAGTATAGAAAGCATCCTCGCTGTTGGCCTTGACCAACGTGCCCTCCGGGCAACAGGTGTGACCCTCCAACTCATGGATACGAGCCCCGAGATCATCAAAGACGATTCTCGTCGCCTTCTCGATGAACGGGAAGCGCGCGGGGATGGTGCATCCCCAGAAAACCGCGAAATCCTTCATCACTATCGCCCTTCACCCAACGAACAAGGCCAGAAACACGAAAACGCCCACCACGACCACGAATGGTCAGGTGAGCGCCATTGCTCACGAATATCTAGTTCGGCACGACGTTGTACCGTGGACGGTATTCTAGCACGCCTCGACCCGTGCACGAAAGTGAGCACGAAACACCGACGAAACCTGCAGGCCCCTACTCGCCCTCAGCCTCGGATGCGAGCACGATCGCCTCGGCGACCTGCCGAAGCGAAAGGCGCTTGTCCATGGCGAGCTTCTGAAGGCGCTTGAACGCCTCTGGCTCGGACAGCCCTTTGGCCATCAGCGCTCCCTTGGCGCGATCCAGTGTCTTTCGTGTTTCGAGACGCTCGGTCAGGTCATCGACCTCACGCTCGAGTGTGCACGTCTCGTCGAATCGAGAAAGTGCGACCTGCATGGCGGGCATGATGTCGGCCTTCGTGAAGGGCTTGACCAGATATGCCATGACCCCGGCATCGCATGCAGCCTCGATGTATCCCGTCTGCGAGAAAGCCGTCACCATCACCACAGGAGCGATGCCCTCACGCCCTATCTGGCCCGCTGCCTCGATCCCGTTCATTCGCGGCATCTCGATATCCATGAAGACCACATCAGGATGCAGCTCCCTCGCGCGCTCCAGAGCCACGATGCCATCGCGAGCCTCAGCGACCACCGTATGCCCGTCCTCCTCGAGCATCTCGCGCAGATCCATACGAATGAGAGCCTCGTCTTCGGCGATGAGAATCCTCATGTCAGCCTTTCAAGTCCTCGTCTGTGTCCAGTGGAATTCGCACTGAGACCGTGGTGCCCCGACCACCGCTGAAGGTCAGTGTGCCGCGCAGATCGTCGTGCACGATCGTCCGCACGATCTCGAGACCAAGATTCGAGCTCTGCTCGGCGTCGAATTCCTCGGGTAGACCAACTCCATCATCTCGCACGACCAAGCTCAGTTCATGGGGCAAACGTCTCAACTCAACAGTCACGCGACCGACCGTATGCTCCGAGAATCCGTGTTCGATGGCGTTGTGAACCAGTTCAGCTATCACCAGCGCTAGCGACGTCGCAACATGTGCGGGAACGTTTCCCGACGCCCCCTCGACTGTGACCGAGATGTCATCGGCGTCACCCGCAAGACCGCGACTCACCATGTCGACCACAGTTCGGCTCGCATCGGTGAAATCAACGAGCTCCTCGGTGGACGCGGCGAGCATATCGTGTACGACCGCCATGGAGGAGACTCTCTCGACCGCCTCGGCCAATGAGCGGCGTGCCTCTTCGGTCTCGGACCGACGCGCCTGAATGCGCAGAAGACTGGCAATGGTCTGCAGGTTGTTCTTGACCCTATGATGCACCTCGCGGATCGTTGCCTCTTTGACCTTGATCTCCTGTTCGCGGCGACGAGCCTCCGTCACATCCTCGACCAGAACAAGAATGCCATCGGAGGATGAGATGGCGCGATAGCCTATGACGCGGTCCGCAACCTCGACCTCTATCGCATGTGCCCCTGGATGCCCGATCAGAGGCGCCACAGCCGTTAGGCCGCCAGGAATCTCCCGCGCGTTGACACCGGAGACACCGCCTTCGTGACCGGCGAGCCGCATGATGCTCACCGCGTTCGGACTCGCATAGGTGACAGTGCCGCCATGGTCAGTGCGCATGACTCCATCACCTGCACGACGTACTGTCTTGAAGGGCTTCCCATCGCCAATCGTCTGTAGAGGTCCATCACGAAGCGTCTTGAGCAGATCCTCGGCGGACCGCATGAACACCGTCTCCATGGTGCCGGGCGCGTCAAGCACCTGTTGCACGAGATCGCGCACAACGACAGCGCGGCACTCACCGGAAGGACAGATCGGGTATGCCACAGTCAGGTACGACAGACCTCGTGTGATCCGCCGACGTTCGCCGTGCACCACCTGGCCGGAGTCGAGAGCATCGTACGCCTCCGGTTCGTCCTCACGACTGAGAACACGGTCTTCCCGCGAGTGCGCAATAGCTGCGACCGCCGTCATGGGGCGCGCGTCCGAATGCACCTTGAGATCGCCGGAGTCACCAACGATCGCGAGTGCCACGTCGCCGTAGCCCAAGTCAGCCACGAGCTGCAGGTTGTCTGCGACGTTTCCCAGGTGCTCAGAGATGTCGAATGAGTTGTCGTGGTCCATGCGCCGAGTATACCGCCACCTGGTCAAGCGTGATCGGTCACTGCATATTCCGAGACCGTTCGCCATGCTGTTCCACCGCTCAGAACGACAATGCACTACATTGATGCCGTTCGTCGCAAAAATTCAACCACTTATCTTGACCAGACGATACCAAGACCAAGGTGATAATGTCAGAGATCGGGGAGATCGCCATGGCAACCCAAGATGTCAAAAGGATCATTCGGCGAGAAGGCCAACTGAATCTGTTGGCTTACACGATCATCATAGTGCTGCTCGGGATTTCCGGTCTGCTCGCATTCGCGATCATGATCGGATTAGACATTCCCGAGTTCTGGCTGTTCGGCGACCGTGTCGTACAGACCATCTTCATGGGCCTCATGCTCATGGTCGTCCTATACATGGTCGACCAGCACCGTCGCCTCCGCAGTCAACTAGTGAATGCCCACGAGGGTCTCGAGAGCGCGAACGCGGAGATTGCGCAGGCATACAATCGACTCGAGTTCGCACAGTGTGCGGCAGAGACCATGACCTCGATCGAAGAATCATCGGCGCTCGAGTCGGTTCTGCGTGAGTCCGTCTTCCACTTCGGCGCACATGCCGCAGCCGTGGTCGGCGAAGATATCACCATCTTCACTGATGAGGACACCGATATATCGGTCGCCCAGGCAGCGGTGCTTCAGGTCGCGCTTGACGCGGTGCGCGCAGGCAAGCCACTGACGATCTCCAACCACAAGAGCGGCTCCGAAGCTCTCGCTGTTCCCCTGCGAATCCATGGCGAGTTGAAATCCGTCGTCTGCCTCTGGCGTCAGGGCGAGCCATTCGACAGCGATCAGCTGGAGGGACAC
>JAQIBK010000129.1 GCA_027859125.1 Actinomycetota bacterium
GTCCCATGTGGCGCGTGCCGACAGGTTATGGCGGAGTTCAATCCAGCCATGCGCGTGATCATGGGCGGTCGCTCAGACGAAGTGCGCGTCGTTTCCCTCGAGGAGCTTCTGCCGGAGGCGTTCGTTCGCGGGTATCTTGACCAGGACGAGAAGTGACCTGTGCGATTCAAAGGCGATGAGCGCGAATGAACGGACTTGAAACGGTCAAGAGCGGTTTCGTCGCACTGGTTGGACGACCGAACACCGGCAAGTCGACCCTTGTGAACGCCGCAGTCGGCAGCAAGGTCGCAATCACCTCGAACACACCACAGACCACGCGACATCGGCTGCGCGCGGTTCTGGACCGTGACGACGCGCAGATCGTGCTCGTCGACACCCCCGGCCTCCACAAGCCGCACGATGCGCTGGGCGAGGAGCTCAACAAGTCCAGCCTCAAGGCGCTTTCCGATGTGGACGTCGTTTGTCTCGTCATCGATGCGTCGATGCCGGTGGGACGTGGCGACGAGTGGGTCGCGCGGCACGTCAAGGCGTGTCGTGCGAAGCGTGTACTCGTGATCACCAAAGCTGACATCGCGACTGCCGAGCAGATGGAGCGGCAGCTGGTCTCGGCTCGAGAACTGGCGGATTTCGACGACGCGGTCGTTGTTTCTGCACTCGAGGAGTTCAACGTAGGCGGATTCGTCGAGACCGTCGTGGCATTCCTGCCGGACGGACCGCGCTACTTCCCTCGTGACATGGCGACCGATCAGCCGATCGAGGTCATGATCGCGGAGTTCGTTCGCGAGAAGGTCCTGATCCACACCCGCGAAGAAGTTCCGCATGCCGTGGGCGTTGCAATAGACGATCTGGAGTGGAAAGAGTCGATCACCCGCATCTACGCCACCATCTTCGTGGAGAGAGAGTCCCAGAAGGGGATAATCGTCGGCAAGGGCGGAAGCATGATCAAGAGGATCGGTACCGAGGCCCGGGTCGATCTGGAGAAGCTCTTGGGAAACAAGGTATTCCTGGATCTCAAGGTCAAGGTCAAGCGTGACTGGCGTCGCGACTCGAGTCAGATCAGACGCTTCGGCTACGGGGAGGGACTGTAGATGGACATCACAGCATCAGAACTGGCGAGCCATATCGACCAGACTCTGCTCAAGCCGACCATTGGTTTCGCCGCGGCCAGCGAGTGGATGGACGCGCAGGTCGGTGCTGGATTCGCGAGCCTGTGCGTTTCGCCGTTCCTGGTGCCGCTCGCATCGCAGAAGCTCGCGGGCACCGATACCCTGGTCTGCAGCGTCTGCAGCTTCCCATTGGGTTACTCCAACACGGAGTCCAAGGCCGAGGAGGCCGCGCACTTGGTGCAGCTCGGTTGCGTCGAGGTGGACATGGTCATGAACATCGCAGCGTTCCTGGAGGATCAGGATACGTTCGTGCACGATGACATCGCTGCGGTTGTCGCGTCGGTCGATCATGAGTCGAACGGCACGGGGATCGTGAAGGTGATCCTCGAGACGGGCTATCTGGACGATGAGGGTATCGATCGTGCATCGCGTCTGTGCGCCAAGGCAGGCGCGCACTACGTGAAGACTTCCACGGGTTTCGGCCCAAGGGGTGCCTCTGTTCGCGACGTCGAGATCATGAGAGCAGCTGTCGGCTCCGATCTGGGAGTGAAGGCAGCAGGCGGCATTCGCGATCTGGAGACCGCGCTGGCCATGATCGAGGCCGGGGCATCGCGCATCGGCGCATCTGCGGGCCTGGAAATCGTCGGGGCGCTCGCTCCGCGAGCCTGAGGTCTAACGGTGCCGTCATACCCCCTTCGCGTACTGGTCCTGAAGACGACCAAATTGGGGGAGACCGATATCATCGTCACTCTTCTGGCTGTTGATGGACGTCAGGTGCGTGCAGTCGCCAAAGGCATGCGCAAGCCGACATCGCGATTCGCGTCCCGCCTACAACCCTTCTCGGTCGTCGACCTTCTGCTGCACACCGGCCGCAACTTGGAGATCGTCTCGGAGGCGGAATGCGTTTCCACGCACTCGAGACTCCGCGAGGATTTCGATCGTTCGGCCGCCGCATCCGTCGTCGCGAACGTTCTGGACAAGATATCGCTCGAGGGACAGGTCGAGGAGCGGCTCTTTGCCCTGGCGGACGCGACTCTGGATTCAATGGAGACCGCGCCGATAGACGCGCTCCCACTGCTCGTCGTCGCCTTCCTGGTCAAGGCAATGGCCATGCACGGCTATCGTCCACGATTGGACACATGCGTGTCATGCACTTGCGTTGTGACCGATGCACGCACCTTCTCGCTCGATGCGGGCGGCGTTCTCTGCCCGGATTGCGACAGGGCGCAACCCGGTGCCCTGCGAATGGGACCGGGTACCCGTGACCTGCTCGCGACGCTCATGATGTCCACCATGGCCGACGCAGCCGCGCTCGACGTTCCCCCAGATGCTCGAATCGCCGCTTTCTCCCTGATGCAGGCGTTCGTGACCTACCACCTTCCGACGAAGCTCAAAGCCCTCGACTTCTACTCACGTGAGATCTGCCGATGAGCGACCTGACCTTCAGCGTTGCTCTGTCCCGCAAGGGATATCGCAGGGTACTCACGCGTCTTGCGTATGAGCGCTTGAGGTTCGCGGTGCCCCTGCTTGGAGCGATCGGCCTGTTCTCGTCGGCCTCCGGGGCGACCAGGGCGGGACTTCTTTCGTTCGCCGCACTCCTCGGCCTTCCCATTGCGATCTACGGACTCGTCTCCTGGCAGGTGTACAGGCCGGGCCGTTCGCCGATCTTCGCGCACCTTGAATACCGAACGACTGACGAAGGTCTCGTCTTCGGTCCCAGAGGCTCTCTTCGGATCGTGGAATGGGGAGAGTTCAAACGGTGGCGTGAGGTTGCTGACCACGTGCTTCTGTTCGTCAAAGGTTCACAGTACGTGCTCATTCCCACACATTCGCTGACACCGGACGAGCGTGATGATCTCATCTCTCTCCTGACCGTTTACATCGGTTCGCCGAAGGACCGATCGCTCATCGGCAGATTTCGTCGGCGCTCGCGGTAGTTGCTTGCGGTAATATATCGGGCATTCTATGTAAGACAACGCGCGACACCCATTCGTCGCGACGAAAGAGGGGCCGGATCCATGCAGGGTATGACCTTCCAGGACATCATTCTCGCGCTTTCGCGCTATTGGGCGGATCAGGGCTGCGTGATATTGCAGCCCTACGACACCGAGGTCGGGGCGGGACCGTTCCACCCGGCGACGACGCTCCGGTCGCTTTCGCCGGAGCCATGGCGCACGGCCTACGTGCAGCCTTCAAGGCGTCCGACGGACGGTCGCTATGGCGAGAATCCCAATCGCCTGCAGCACTACTATCAGTATCAGGTGATCCTCAAGCCCAGCCCGGACAACGTGTTGGATATGTACTTCGACTCGCTCCGTGCCATCGGCATCGAGCCGGCCGAGCACGACATGCGACTGGTGGAGGACGATTGGGAGTCGCCGACCCTTGGCGCCTGGGGGTTGGGATGGGAAGTCTGGCTCAACGGCATGGAGGTCACCCAGTTCACCTACTTCCAGCAGGTGGGCGGCTATGAGTGTCGTCCGGTGCCTGCTGAGATCACCTATGGACTGGAGCGTCTCGCCATGTACATCCAGGGCGTGGACAGTGTCTATGACCTCGTGTGGTCCGTCGGCCCCGATGGCCTGGCGTTCACCTACGGTGACGTCTTCCTGGAGAACGAGCGCCAGTACTCCAAGCACAACTTCGAACTCGCTGATGTTGACATGCTCTACGGACTCTTTGATACATATGAGGCCGAGTGCAATCACCTTCTCGAGGGTGGCGTCGTGCTTCCAGCCTACGACTACGTGCTCAAGTGCTCGCACACGTTCAACCTGCTCGATGCTCGTGGCGCTATCGCGGTCGCTGAGCGCGTATCTTTCATCGGCAGGGTTCGCACGATCGCAAAGGCGTGTTGCGACGGCTATGTCGCTCAGTTCGCTCCCAAGGATGACGATGCCGCCCAAGAATCGGATGCGAAGGGCGGTGATGCCTCATGAAGCGTGAGCTTCTGTTCGAGATCGGGTGCGAGGAGATTCCCTCGTCACCGCTCTATGAGGCCATAGGTCAACTCAAGGCGGACACCGAGAGTGCGCTCAAGGGCGCGCGGCTCGGATACGCCGCGGTCGATGTGTTCGGCTCACCGCGCAGGCTGGTCGTGCGCGTGACGGACCTCGATGAGCAGCAGAGCGATCAAACGCTGCGCGTGAAAGGTCCGTCCATCAAAGTCGCGTTCGATGCGGACGGGAGCCCGACGAAGGCTGTCATGGGCTTTGCCCGCGGCAAGGGCGTCGAAGTCGCCGATCTCGAACGTGTCGAAGACGACGGCGGTGCCTACGTCTATGCGGTCATCGAGCACATCGGTCGAACTGCGGCAGAAGTTCTGCCCGAGCTCCTGAGCGATCTGACTGCGGGCATATCGTGGCCCAAGTCCATGAGATGGGGTTCTGGAGACACGCGTTTCACTCGTCCTGTGCGCTGGATGGTCGCCCTTTTCGGTTCCGAGGTAGTGCCGGTGGAGTTCGCCGGTCTCGTAGCAGGCCGTACCACACAGGGACACCGTTTCCTGAGTGACGGCGCCATCGAGGTCCCCTCGGCGGCCGAGTACGATCTGGCGATGAAGCGGGGACTCGTTCTCTACGATCACACACGGCGCGCATCGCTCATTCGTGAGGGAATCGATGCGGTCGCCGCCGAGAGGGGGGCGACTCCTGTCGTCCCCGAGAAAGTGTTCGCCGAGGTCGTCAACCTGGTCGAATATCCGACCGTGGCCGTAGGAACGTTCGATGAGGCCTTCCTTGAGGTGCCTCGCGAGATCCTTGAGACGGCCATGGAGTCGCACCAGCGCTACTTCCCGCTCGAGTCGGCAGCGGGTTCACTTCTGGCCAATTTCGTGGTCACGCATAACGGCGACCCTGCGCACACCGACGCTATCGTGCGCGGTCATGAGCGCGTCATCCGTGCTCGATTGGCTGATGCCGCATTCTTCTACCGCGAGGATCTCGCACGTCCGCTGGAGTCATACGTGGGCGATCTGGTGAGCATCACATTCCAGGAGAAGCTGGGCACTCTGGCCGCCAAGGTGGCGCGCGTCGAGGCGCTCGTCACCAGGCTGGCTCCGCTGGCCGGTGCCAATGCCGCCGATGAGAGCCACGCGATCCGTGCTGCCCATCTGTGCAAAGCGGACCTGGTCACCCATGGTGTGATCGAGTTCCCGTCGCTGCAGGGTGTCATGGGTCGCTACTATGCTTTGGCTGCCGACGAGGCTCCTGCCGGCGCGCAGGCGATCCTCGAGCACTATCATCCGCGTTTCGCCGGGGACGTTGTGCCCGCATCAGTGAGCGGGAAACTGGTCTCGGTGGCGGACAAGCTCGACACCATGTGCGGCATCTTCGCCATCGGCATGGCGCCGACCGGCTCGGCCGATCCATACGCTCTTCGCCGTGGGGCCATAGGTATTCTCGCGATCATCCTCGATGGGCTCGAATTGACGCTGGACGAGGCGATCGCAGCGGCCCTCACGAGTTACCCGGAGGTTGTGGACGGTCTCGATGTCGATGCCGTCGGCATCAAGGTCAAGGCGTTCATCATGGGTCGACTCGAAGTGCTGTTACGCGACCGCGGTCACGCATACGATACCGTCGCCGCGGTTCTCGAAGTCGTTTCCGACGACCCGGCCGACGCATTGTCCCGCGCCGAGGCACTGACGCGGTTCCGCTCCAACGAGGCGGTCGTGGACCTCTCGACGGCGTTCACGCGGGCCAAGAACCTAGCCGATCCTGACCTTGGTGTCGACGCAGACGTCGACCTCATGGGTTCGGAGGAGGCTGCGCTGGCAGATGCGCTTGCCGAAGCCGAGCAGGCGACCGCCACCTCGTTCGATGTAGGTGACTACGATGCCGTGTTGGGAGTGCTCGCATCGCTGCGTGGACCCATCGATGCCTTCTTCGATTCAGTTCTCGTGATGGATTCCGACGAGAAGCTCCGCGACAATCGACTGAGACTGCTCAATCGTTTCGTTGCCCTGTTCGGGCGTTTCGCCGACTTCAGCGAGCTCGTCGGCTAGCGTTCATCCGTTTGAAAGGGGCGCGCCCCAAAGTGACAGGCGCCAAGTTCACCATACGTATTCTGTCGGACTCACTTGGTGAGACGGCGGATCTGGTCGCGCGTGCTGCGAGTAGCCAGTACGAACCCGGCACCTTCGTGTTGGTCCGTTCGGGAAAGATATCGTCCTCCGGGGAGCTTCGCAGCATTCTGGACACTCTGTGCGGCGACACGGCTTGCGTCGTCTTCCACACATTCGCTGACCCCACCCTGCGTGCGGAGATGGAACTGCTCGCTCCTGAGCGCGGTATCCCTGCTGTCGATATCCTGGGACCCGCCGTTCTGGCTCTCACGAGTGTCACGGGCCTTGAACCGCATGTGGAACCCGGGGCGATTCGCAAGACGGACCGCGACTACTACGTGCGCATCGATGCCATGGAGTTCGCCGTCAAGCACGACGATGGTCGCAATCCAGAAGGACTCTGCGACGCCGAAGTGGTTCTGGTGGGCGTATCTCGCACCAGCAAGACGCCACTGTCCATGTATATTGCTGGCAAGGGGTACAAGGTCGCGAACGTCCCGCTGGTCTATGGGGTCGATCCGCCCAAAGAGCTGTTCGATGTCGACTCAAGGAGGGTCTTCGGTCTCGTCAGCGATCCAGGTCTCCTGTCTTCTATCCGAGGAGCGCGACTGAAGGGTCTGGGCGGTCATGTTCGGCGCTACGCTGATCGAGAGTCGGTGGAGACTGAGATGGAGTCCGCTCGCGATCTCATGCGGCGATTGGGAGCCATAGTGATTCGAACAGACAACAGGGCCGTCGAAGAGACCGCACAGGAGATCATCCGCTATCTTGAGTCGTAAGTACTTCCGTTCCGTTTTCAAAGCGCCGCCCGGCGCCATGGTGAGGTACGATGCGCCATGGTGAGGTACGATAAGTGACGCACGTATATGCCGAGTAAGGGAGTGGGGACTTGTCCGACGTCAAGCGCGTGTATGCGTTCCGTGAAGGCGACGCTTCAATGAAGTTCGTTCTTGGTGGCAAAGGTGCCAATCTCGCTGAGATGACCAGATTGGGACTTCCTGTTCCTCCTGGGTTCACGATCACGTGTCAGGCATGTGTCGAGTACTCGCAAGGGGGCAATGAGTTTCCTGCAGGACTCGACGATGAGATCGAGAGTTATGTGGCCGATCTCGAGAAGACCATGAGCAAGCGTCTCGGCGATGCGGATGACCCGCTTCTCGTGTCAGTCCGCTCAGGCGCCCCTTACTCGATGCCGGGCATGATGGACACGATCCTCAACCTCGGCCTCAACGACACATCAGTGCAGGGCATCATCAGGCAGACGGATAATGCTCGTTTCGCCTGGGACTCCTATCGCCGCTTCATTCAGATGTTCGGCAAGGTGGTTCTGGAGATAGACGGCGACCTGTTCGAGAACACCATCACGCGCCTGAAGCACCAGAATGGCGCCACTCTGGACACTGATCTCACCGCTGTGGACCTCGAGAAGCTGGTCGAGTCGTTCAAGACGATCGTGGCTGAGAACGTCTCGGCGACGGACTTCCCCGAACTCGTCGTTGATGGTTCTGTTGCGTTCCCTCAGGACGTCTCCAAACAGCTCCGTCTCTCGATCGAGGCTGTCTTCCGCAGCTGGATGAACGATCGTGCGATGTACTACCGCCAGATGAACAAGCTCTCCGATGACATGGGCACTGCCGTCAACGTCCAGACGATGGTCTTTGGCAACAAGGGCGACACCAGCGGTACGGGCGTGGCGTTCACGCGTAACCCCGCAGACGGCAC
>JAQIBK010000058.1 GCA_027859125.1 Actinomycetota bacterium
CGGACGGCGCGAGGTAGACTGACACGAGCGGTCTTGACCGCCGCTCATACCTAAGCACGTTCGGTCAGATCCGGTGCAGGACTGCGGTTGCATACAATTGCAGCCGGTTGTACTCTGCATTGTACAGACCGCTGTACTAGGAGGCAGTCATGCAGCCGCTCAAGCTCGACGAGGATATCCGTCCTCTCTCTGAATTCCGTGCCGGCGTCGCTTCGTTCGTCAAGCAGGTGAACGAAACGGGCCGTCCCCTCGTGTTGACCCAGCGTGGTCGCGGTGTCGCGGTTGTGGTGGACATTCGCGAGTTCGAGGCGATGCGCGGACGCTTGGCACTGCTCGACGACATCGCACGCGCTGAAGCGCAACTCGCCGCCGGTCAAGGCATTCCGCACGAGGAGGCCAAAGCCCGCATCCTACAGAGGATCAACGAATGCAGGTGATCTGGACCGACCCTGCGCTTGAGCGGATCGACGAGATTGCAGTCTACATCGCCCAGGACAATCCGGATGCCGCGGAGCGCTGGATGCTCGAACTGTTCGATGCGGTGGAGCGTCTCACAGACTTTCCCGATAGCGGACGGATAGTTCCGGAGGTTGGAGCACGAGCTGTCCGCGAACTGATCTGCGGAGCATACCGTGTCTTCTACCATGTCGGCTCCACAGTCGAAGTCTTGTCGGTCCGGCACGGAAGCCAGTTGATCCGAACCGACGAAGTTCGCCAGGACTGACCGAACCAGCGCGTCAACACAGACAGAGCGCTCGGAGGGTAGACTCGAGTGGGAATCGCGCGTAGCGCCCTGCTGGTTACGCGCAAACCGTTAGTGACACTCGGGGGACCGCATGCCGCTGCTCGACGAAGCACTCGACGCATCTGAATGCGTTATCAGCGTGATGGGTGCGCACGCCGGCGAGGATGCGGATGCCATCTTTGGGCGGAAGATCGACGACTGCGAGACAGTTGGGCGCACCTTCTGGGTCGCGAAGTCGGCCAAGGCGCGCCCAGCGCAAGTCCAGACGATCTGCAATCCCGGGCGGGGCTATGTGATCTTCGTGGATCCCGCCAGTCCCAGTGGAGCACGCCCGACGACGGAATCGGATTGTGCGACTGAGTACTCTCCGGATCGAGCCAGATGGTTCCCGCTTCCAGACGGAATTGGGCCTGTCACCGGGCAGATGGACAATTCCGCCGCCGCTTTGGTGTTCGACAAACTCACAACCGACGTGGACCGCACTGTCGACCTTTGGGCGTACGCTGACGCCGCGGATTCTGACACGCCACTGAAGTTCATCCTCGGGTTGTCCACTGCATGCGCCGTCCGGAAGGACATGTCGGCGCATCCTGAGCGTATGAAGTCTCGCTACCGTCGAGTAGTCGCAGTTGCGCAGCTCACGGATCCGTATTGCGTCTGGTTGCGGTAGGTCCCTGACAAGCGCATCGAGCAGAACGCCAGAAGGTAGACTGACCGGAGAGCGTATCGGCGTCTGCTCATCCGCCAAGCGTTATGCCGTACACGAGCGCCGCAATCACTTGACAGTATGTCAGGTCTGATATAACTTGATGTCGATGAGCAGGGCAGACAAACCACTTGTATGGCTTCATGGCGAGGTGAAGACCCCGCCGTTGTCCGCATCGGCTCGAATCGAGGCCGGCGTTCTTCTCAGGCGTTTGCAGCGTGGTGAGTCGTTCGGCATGCCTCATTCGAGATCGATGTCAGCAATCGGCAGGCGGTGTCATGAGTTGCGCATTGTCGACGAGAACGCCATATGGCGGATCATGTATCGACTCGATCCTGATGCGATTGTGATTGCGGACGTGTTCAAGAAGAAGACGCAAGCGACGCCCAAGACGGTGATCGATGCATGCAAACGTCGGCTGAGAGAGTACGACGCAATCGTCGGTGACAAGGAGTGAGTATCGTGCAGAAGTCCATGGAGAAGCGTCTTGAGTCAGCCGGATGGCGAGTCGGTGATGCCGCTGATTTCTTGGAGCTCACCGATGAGGAGACGGCCTTCGTCGAGCTCAAGCTTGCGCTAGCCGACTACCTTCGTGATATCCGTGTGAAGCACGGGTGGACACAGACGTATGTAGCGCGCGTGATCAGTTCGAGCCAGTCGCGTGTGGCAAAGATGGAAGCGGCTGACCCCTCGGTCACCGTGGATCTGCTGGTCAAGTCACTTCTTGCACTAGGTGCTTCTCGTCTGGAGGTCGGTCGAGTCATCGCGCGTGCGGCATAACCAGCGCGTCAACACGGACAGGGCGCTCGGACAGGTAGGCTCGAGTGGGAATCGCGCGTAGCGCCCTGCTGGTTACGCGCAAACCGTTGACGCACAGGATGGATTGAAATTGCAGTTCCACAAGTATCAGGCGCTCGGCAACGACTACGTCGTGCTGGATGCTGCCGGTCTCGAGCCGAAACTCCAGTCGCCTCTCGTGAGCCGGATATGTGATCGCCACTTTGGCCTGGGCTCAGACGGCATCCTCGTCGAGGCACCGGTGCCGGAGGGCACTTTCGGACTACGGATACTGAACCCGGACGGGTCGGAGGCTGAGAAGAGCGGCAACGGGCTGCGCATCTTCGCGCGCTATCTATGGGACACCGGCCGCGTGGGTGGCGAGGCCTTCGATGTCGTCACCCTCGGCGGCACCGTCAGGTGCGAGGTCCGTGAGTCGGGTCGGAGTGTATTCGTCGAGATGGGGACCGCGAGTTTCGACAGCGAGCGAATTCCGGTCGCTGGTCCGAAGCGCGAGGTCGTGGGCGAGACCATTGAGGTCGACGGCGAACGGTTTGGCTTCACTGCTGTCACCGTCGGCAACCCGCACTGCGTGGTCCACGTCGACGAGGTGTCTCTAGCGCTCGCGCAGCGCCTTGGACCGCTCATCGAGAATCACCCGCTGTTCCCCAACAGGACGAACGTGCAATTCGTGCAGGCCGTAGATCAGCATCGCATCAGGATCGAGATCTGGGAGCGGGGCGCAGGCTACACGCTCGCCTCGGGAAGTAGCGGTTGCGCTGCTGCGGCCGCCTCGGTTCGCCTCGGTTTCTGTCATGGCGATGTGTGCGTGGTCATGCCTGGGGGCACGCTCGATATCGGGGTTGCTGCGGACTTCGGCTTGACCATGCTCGGCCCCGTTGAGAAGGTTGCTTCGGGGACGCTGGCAGACGAGCTGCTCGCCCACGGTGCCGAGGAGCAAGCGGATCGCATGACGGCCAGAGGGTAGACTACGGAACTGAGGCGCATACGCCGCCGCTCATGACGATGCGTTCGACGCACACACAGGAGGGGTTTGCGCGTGGAAATCGGGCGAGTCCAGGTGTCCGACCTAGATGCCATCGGGAGGCTCCACGCGCACTTCTGGGGTGAAGTCTCCGACGTCGATGTGATGGCAGAAGCCCTCACTCGTCTCGACAGCTACCCCGACCACGTCTTGTTGTCTGCTCGAATCGACGGCAAGTGCATCGGCACCGTGACGGGCGTTGTCTGTCACGGCCTCTACGGGGGTTCCGACTCCTACCTCGTGATTGAGGATCTCGTCGTCGATCCGCGTCATCGCCGCAATGGCGTGGCCTTAGCGCTCCTTGAGGAACTCGAGCGCTTTGCGCGTGACCGTTTCTGCAAGCAGATGATCGTGCTGACAGAGTCGTGTCGCGGCGATGCGGTGGGTCTGTATGAGTCGGCGGG
>JAQIBK010000306.1 GCA_027859125.1 Actinomycetota bacterium
GGTGTGCCCTGACACCACTACAGAGACACCCCGTGGCACTTGAGAGCGTATATCGCGCACGTTGTGAACGACGGCTATCCCCACATCAGCAGCGCGCGTCACGGCGATGACCGACAAGCTCCTACCTGGCAGGCGGCGATCGGTGTTGCCGAGCACTGCGGTCACCGGGGCGATCGTCTCCAGTTCGAGGAGGATCATTTCGCCACCGATATCCCCGGCATGCACGATGTGATCGACGCCGAGGAACGCCTCATGCACCGAACGGTGCAGTGATCCGTGCGTGTCCGAGATGACTCCCACGCTCGCGACGATCGGGTCGCCGATATCCGGCTGGACACCCGGCTCAGCGCGCGAACCCATCGCTACAGCCCCAGTGCCTTCTTGAGCGAGGGCACCCTGCGGCGAGAGACGGGCACTTGCGTGCCCTCAGGATCTTGAAGAGTCAGCAGAAGAGTTCCTCCGTACATGGGAACGACCTCCCGAACCTGCGCCAGATTCACCAGATACCGCCGATGAACGCGAAAGAAGCCGCTGGGCATGAGCTTGCCCTCGAGCTGTGCGAGAGAGAACGTCGACAGATACCGCTCATTCTCGGTATGCAGATAGGAGTAGTCGTCCTTGGCCATGATGTAAGAGATGTCCTCGACTTGCAGGAGAAGCTTCTTGCCCGCCTTCTCGACCGGTATGCGGTCGATGCGGGCGCGTGTCTCCTCGGCGGGCTTGATCCGCTCGATGGCTTGGCGCAGCCGGTCGACCTCCACCGGCTTGACGAGATAGTCGGCAGCAGCCACCTCGAAAGCCTTGACGGCATGTTCGCTATGGGCCGTGACGAAGACTATCGAGGGAGGGTGATCGAGGTCGGCGAGCGTCGCTGCAAGGTCCACGCCGGAAAGGCCGGGCATATCGATGTCCAGGAACACGACGTCGTAGGGAATCGCCTTGACGAGCTGCAAGGCCTCAGGTCCGTTCGATGCCTCGCCCACTACCTCGACGCCGCCTGCCTCGTCGAGCAGGAAGCGGAGTTCTGAGCGCGCTGGCGCCTCATCGTCGACGACCAAGGCCTTAAGCAGCATCGGAACCTCCGTTGGCATCCTGTCTTGCGTCAGGGAAGATCGTCATGCACACATTCGTTCCAATCCCGAGAGTGCTCGTGATCTCGAGTCCGGACTGCGGACCGAAGAATCCCTTGAGCCTATCGTCAACGTTCTTGAGCGCAATGCCAAGCCCCTTGCCATAACCCGGCTCCATGATGCACCCCATATCCTGTTCGCTGATGCCTACGCCATCGTCGACGACACACAGTTCCAAGTGACCATCCTCGACGAATGCAGCGGTGATATCGATGTGCAGCACGCCTTCCGGACGCATGCCATGCTGGATCGCGTTCTCCACGATGGGCTGCACGATGAATGCCGGCACCGGCACGTCAGCAACGCTTGCATGAAGGTCCTCGCGTACCGATACACGATCCCCGAAACGCGCCTTCTCAAATGCGAGATAGGAACGAACATAGTCGATCTCCTGTTCCAACGGGATCAGTTGGTCGCCTGATTCCAGAGTTCTGCGGTAGAAGCGTGCGAACTCGCGCAACAACACACGGGCCGACTCCGGCTCGGTGCGTATCAGCATGGCGATCGTGTTGATGGTGTTGAAGAGGAAATGCGGGTTGATCTGCGCTTGGAGCGCCTTGAGCTCCATGCGAGTGGCAAGTTCCGTCTGCTGTTCGAGCTCAGAGAGTTCGAGTTGCGTCGAGAGGAGCGTGGCGAGACCCTCCGCCATTGCGACCTGTGTTTCGTTGAGCAGTCTGCGCGTAGTGTAGTAGAACTTGAGCGTGCCGACCGGGATGCCGCGCATCTCAAGAGGCACGACGATGGCAGCACGCAGCATGCACTTGCGCTCTGAACATCCGATCTCATCCTTGGAGTCCAGGATCCGGTGCTCTTTGCGTTCCAGCGCGTCCCGCGTCGCCTGGGTCAGGATCGGACCGCCAACGGTGTGATGATCCTCTCCGATACCCGCGAATCCCAGGATCCTCTCGCGGTTGGTGATGGCCACTGCAGCGGCCTCCGTACGACCAAGCGCGAGTCGACAGACAGTCTGCGCACTCTCGGCATTCAAACCCTGTCTGAGGTGCGAGAGAGAGTCCACGGCGACCTCAAGGATAAGATGAGACTGTAGTGCCTTGAGGTGATCAGGACGAGTCAGAAGCCTGGCCAGAACGCTCCCCATGGCCACCAGAGTGAGTCCCGAGAGCGAGGCGAAGAGTACCCACTGCGGCGCTTCGACGCGGATCAGCACCCATCCGGTGACGACGGCCAGGACCGTCACTGTGAAGAGCAGCAGCATATCGAATATGATCGTGCGTCTCGGATTCAAGCTGCCACCCCCTTCACGCCCTCGGCGCACCGGTCAACTTCACGTCTCCATGATAAGGAGCAAGAGCCTGTCGGGCAGTTCGCGCATGCCGATCCCCGCATACAGCGCTCGCGACGCGTGGTTGTCCTCCTGCGTACAGAGGCTCACCATCTCCGCACCCTGTCGGGCCATGTACCCGATAGCGTCTCGCAGAAGCGCCGTTCCAACACCCGTTCGACGCGCCGAAGGATGAATCGCCAGTCTTCCGAGCGTCCCGATCCCGCTCTTCGCCGTGCACAAAGTATAGCCGATGAGACCTTCAGGTCCTGACGCCACCGCCGCCCTGTCAGAGACGAAGTAGTCACTGAGTTCTTGAGTCCCATACCTCCAGAACTCATCGAATGACACCTCGTCCAAGGCATGCATCGCTGGAATGTCGTCGGGTGTCGCAGAGCGCAATGTGACGCTCTCTGGAAAAGCGCCCCTCATCCCATCTGCGCCCCGCGAGTCCATTCGCAAGGTCACGATCGACTCGTGCTCCACCATACCCGCACGTGTGTAGAGCTTGGCCGAGTCTTGCATGACCAAAGGACTCAAGAGATGCCCGAATCCCTGATTGCGAGCAACTGCCGCCAGATCACCTATGGCCCGCGGTACGTGGCTCTCGGGACACCACAGTGCCGTAACGGCCAGAACATCGTGATCGGCACGCCACGGCCGCAGAATCGCAGCATCTCCGGCCGCACTGACACGCACGCGCCACGGAGCGACCTCCCACATCCTTCGGAAGTCACCGGATTCCTCGAAAAGATGCGTGGAGTTGACGGCCGGCCACATACGCTGGATATCACGTTCGCTCGCTGGTTGCAGGTACGACTGCGCCATCAGAGAACCCCGAACTCATTGAGAGCCAGTGCAGCACCCGCCACCAGCAGCACGGCCGCGAAACCCACTCGCACGTGCCGCTCTTGGGCCACAGCTGTCAACCGCGAGCCCAAGAGCGCCCCGGGAATGACACCGATAGCCAACCCTGCCGCAAGTCTCAGATCGACGTTGCCGAGTAGGTAGTGGGCGATCGCCCCCGGCACAGCGAGCACCGAAATGGCCACGAGACTCGTGCCGATCGCCCGTTTCACGGGAAATCCGAACCACCGTCCCAGCAGCGGTACGATCACGAAGCCTCCACCCAGACCCAGGAAGCCGGAGAATGACCCGGTCACCAGGCCGAGGGCCCAGAGTGGGACTCGTCGGCGAGATGCGAGGATATCAGCAGGAGCGGCCTCTGCGGCGTTCGGTGTCTCTATTGGGACACGCACCTGGCGAATCATCTCAAAGGCCATGTAGGCGATCAGAGCGGCTGTGAGGATAAGAACAAGGCTGCCGCCGACCCACGTGGCGACCAGAGCGCCGAGAATGGCGGTGACACTGCCCCAGAGTCCAACAGTCAGGCCCGCCCGGACATCAGCGCTGCCGCGTCGTGCGTACGACACTGCGCCCGTCACCGCCGTGGGGACTATCACCATCAGCGGAGTACCCACGGCGACGAGTTCCGGATAGCCCAGCACGAGTCGAATAGCAGGAGTGGTGACGAGCCCGCCGCCGATCCCGAAGAGCCCGGCGAGTACGCCCGATACAAGACCGACGAGCGCTGTTGCCAGTTGCTCGGCGACTCCCGTCACGTCAGTCGTCCCGAACTACCGGGAAACGTCCCGTGATCGCAGTCCTGTCGACACGACGCTCGCCAGTGAAGAGTGAGCCGAGGGCTATGTCATTCCAGATACGGTCCATGAGCATCGGCCACCGACGCTGGAAGCGGAAGTAGTTCTGACAGTTCTCCCGCGCATAGAGAGCAGCATCACGAACCGCCTCACGCGCTACGCGGAAGTAGCGGCCACGTTCAGGATGCGACAGTCCGCGCAGAATCGCGGTCACCACCGCTCTCCACGTCACTGAACTGCCGATGAATGCTCCCGGGTATGGCTCGAGTGCCTCTGGAGTGACCTGTCGCAGATCGACCTGGGATTTCGCGAACTCCAGCTTGCGGTGCTCGTAGACGAATCTATATACATCCTGGCGGAACTGGAGAGCCTCGCTCTGAACCCTGGGTGGCGCATGCTGAAGCGACCACTCTCCGTCGAGGAACACATCACCCCCGTGCATTCGGGCATTGATGACGTAGTCGATGTCCTCTCCTCGAACCACCCATGGGTCGAAGGAGACGTTGCAGAACATATCGCGATGCAGCGCGAAGCATCCTCCAAAGGCGAGAGGGCTCTTCTGGATTCGTGGCGGCGCGGCGACGATGGACAGCGCATCGTTGAAAGCATCATCCTGGCGCCAGAACATGTCTGCCCAATGTGGCTTCGCATGATGCTGATAGGTGCCGGCTTCGTCGGTATAGAAGCCGCTCTTCGCAAGCACCCGGGTGCCGTCTCCGATCTCATGGCCCAGACCCTCCTCGGCACAATGCAGGAATTGGGGGTCTTTGACTATCTGATCGTCATCGACGAACACAACATTCTCGCATCCGAGCACAGCTGCCGCTATCAGGCCGACATTGCGCACAGCGCCGTAGCCCGTCAGCCCGATGCCGGGAATCAAGTCCGCGAACTCCAGCTGCTCGAGGCGACGATGCAGTGAGCCGAGTTCCGCAGGCCCGAATACGAGGGCATCGATATCCGGGAAATCCGTAAGGATCTCGCGAACACGCTCCTCGGCCTGGTACTCAATAGCGGGATCCGTGGCCGCGACCACGATGATGACCTTCTCCAGTCCCTCCACCTGTTCGAGCGAACGAAGGCAGCGAGGAAGCGGCCCGTCGGCATCGATGGGCGTGGGGTGATCGAATATGTTGAGCAATCCGTCCCTGACGCGCAAGCGTCGGCGGGTCCAGAATGTCGGTATCACAACACAAGGAGCCACGTGCGAACCTTTCGGGATGTCATTCGTCGCGCGGGCGCACGACTCCCATGAATTGTACCGCTTGAAGCCCTCGGAGTCTGCGTTGGACGAGAACCTGTCATCTGAGCGTAGCTACTTGGTCGAACGAGATCATCACCGAGAGCTTTCCTCATCCTGATCAGCCAGCTCCTCTTCGACGCTCTCAGGCGTCACCAGACAACGATCCACGGCGTCGCGGAACACAGCATACGGACGCGACCCGATCAGCAACTCATTGCATATCAGAGCAGCTGGAGTGGACTCGAGACCCAGGTGCATTGCGAGATGACGAAACTGGTGCAGTCGCTCAGCGTAGCCGTCCTCGTCCCATGCGGTGACGACCTGCTTCGTATCCATCCCATGATCACTGGCCAGGCCAAGAAGCACGTCCCTGGAACCGATGTCCCGGTTGTGCTCGAAGTAAGCTCCGAATACCGCATGGTGCATCTTCAGGTGGCTCTCCTCCCCCTGGTCACGAGCCATCTCGACGAGGGTGAGTGCGAGGTGCGTTTTTGGCAGGAAGGGCGGAATGACCATCGGGAAACCTTCACGCTCGGCAAGACCGAGCAGATGATCCCTTACTCGATCGGAGTGACCTGCCTCCTCGAGTTCGCTCTTCTGATAGCCCTCCTCGGGCATGTCGGGGCGCAACTCGAACGGTGTGAGGACGATCTCGACGTCCATCTCCGCACGCAGTTTGTCGAACCGGAACTGGTCGACGTAGCAGAACGGTCAAGCGTAATCGTAGAACAGTAGAACTCTGGGCCTGATGGCCCCTGTGCTCGACTCGCCACCATTCTCCTGGGTCATGCGGCCTCCTTGGGTCAACGTGCTCGTGCGTCTGCATCAGATGCCGGGGTGTTCCAGCCTCGGATGTTCAGAGGTTCCCCACATCGTTCACATACCCCATCGAGGACCCTGACCCGCGAGACTTCGTATCCGCGCCGCCTGACTGCAACGGCGCCACACTGCGGACAAACAGTATCCTCCCCATCCCCAGAGTCCACGTTCCCGGGATAGACGAAACGCAGCCCCTCCTCGTGTCCTATACGAACAGCAGAGCGGAGTGTCTCGATCGGCGTCGGGTCGAGATCGGACAACTCAAGGTAGGGGAAGAACCGCGTCACATGCCAGGGAGTGTCCGGCCCGAGATCCCGAGAGATCCACTTCGCCATGGCCCTCAGGTCAGCTTCGGAGTCGTTGATCGCTGGAACAACATTGGTCACAACCTCGACATGCATACCCCAGTGGAAGCGAGCGCGAACAGCCATCTCTCGAACAGGCTCGGGAGATGGCACCCGGCAGAACCTCTTGTACGATTCATCGGTCGCGCCCTTCAGGTCGACTCGCCACACGTCCACGAGACCGCCGAGCAGATCGAGGGCCGAGGGTGTGATGTACCCGTTCGTCACCATCACCGTGAAGAGTCCGGATTCGTGCGCAAGCCTTGCGACGTCGAGGACATACTCGATCTGGATGATCGGCTCGTTGTAGGTGAAGGCGATACCGGGGCACTCGTACTCCTGGGCCAGTGAGACTGCCGCCGCGGGAGTGAGATCGTGAAGCTGATGTGCTTCATCCTGCGGCGTCGCGCGACTGATACTCCAGTTCTGACAGTGTCGACACCGCATAGAGCACCCCACGCTGCCCAGAGAGAGCACCTGAGCACCGGGAGCATAGTGGAACACGGGCTTCTTCTCGATAGGATCAACGGCGACCGAGGCCACACGTGCATAGGTGAGAGGCACTAGCGTTCCGGCCGAATTCTCACGAACGTTACAGAAGCCCGTGTGCCCCTCGGGAATCAGGCAGAAGTGCGGGCAGACGCCGCAACGAACACCGCGCTCCTCGACTGACCACAGAACCGCCTCGCGCACTGCACCCACCCCCTAGCCGGGGGCGATCATGACGCGGTCGCGACCGGACTCCTTGGCCCGATAGAGCGCCCCGTCCGCTGCCTCCAGCAGCTCGACTGTATCCGAACACGTCAGCCCCGCTGATGCGACACCGATGGAGACCGCGATGGAAACGTGGGACCCATTGCCCGTCGGCGCAATGCCCACGCGAAGCTCCCTGACGGCGCTTCGCACCTTCTCGGCCACCGCGTACGCTGCGGTCTTGTCGACACCGGGGAGGATCAGGGCGAACTCGTCGCCACCGTACCGCACCGGAATGTCGGTCTCTCGGATAGTTTCCCCAAGGAGAGCACCCACAGCGGACAGAACGTGATCTCCCACCACATGACCATATCTGTCGTTCACTGATTTGAAATCATCCAGATCGATCATGAGCAACGAAACCGCGGACCCATATCGCCTGAGCCGCGCGACCTCGTCGGCAAGCCGCTCGTTGAAGACACGTCTGTTCCACAGGCCCGTGAGGGGGTCGATGGTCGCATGCTCTCGCAAGCGATCGCCCTCGCGTTCGAGCAATGTGCGCTGGAGCGGGAAGCACATCTCCCATGTGGAACTGCCTTGGTGGATCGCCACCGCATGCTCCACGCACGTGGAGTACCCACAGGCACCACAGTCGATCACACCGTCACGAGAGCTGAACTCCCCCTCGGCCAAGACCTCGTCGATCTCCGAATCCGTCGGAGTAGGAACCACAACAGGATCAGATGTGAAAGAGCGCCTCATTTCCACAGCAGGCAGATATCGAAGCAGCGTTCGCCCACCGACCACCGTCGAAGCACCAGCCGTCACGATGTTCCGCTTGGCGAAGACCGACAGTCCCGGGTTGACGGCGGGTCCATGATGTC
>JAQIBK010000262.1 GCA_027859125.1 Actinomycetota bacterium
ACCCCATGTCGGTGGCAGGTGGAGCTGCGGATGCGCCCAAGTACAACGACTTCTGCTTCAAGTGCCACGACGGCGTCCTGCCGACGGCTGCCCAGACCGATGGCTGGGTGGATCCTCCAGACGCCAACGGCCAGCTGCCCACTGTGTATGCCGAAACGCTCGAGTATCTGTTCACCCAGAACAACCATGGATCGGCGAACAGCATGTCTCCTGTGCTCGATCCGGCGGTCGGGTACGCCCGGGGTGACACGCTTTCATGCATGTCCTGTCATGAGCCGCACGGCACGATCAACAACTTCAACCTGAGGTCCGACGTCATTGCCAAGAACGGAACGAGCCCCAAGAGCAACCGACTGTTGGTTCGCATCTTGGACTCATCCGGCAATCCCACCGGAGCCTACGACACACGCTTCTTCTGCTTCAGCTGCCATGTGCAGACCGGGTCATCGCCTGCCGGCCACTTCATGACGACGAAACCGGCTCAGCCCAAGACTCTCTACTACTTCCCCAACACCTGCACTGACAGGGCATGTCACCAGCACGGGAGCACTTCTCGCCGATTCTAGGGGAGCTTAGCGGGTAACGGCCAGTCGACGGGGCGTCCGTTTTCTGCCGCCCGGGCTTCATCTTTGCTACCATTGGGCACTGGAGTCACACTCCGTTCCGCATGGACGCTTGTGCGGATCACCATACGACACTGGATGTGATGCGGTACATGATCAGTATGCGCGGCGTCGAGAAGTTCTACGGCACCGATAAGCCCGCCCTTGCAGACGTGACCGTCGAGATCGAGCAGGGTGAGTTCGTGTTCCTGGTAGGACACTCGGGTTCCGGCAAGTCTACCTTCATCAAGCTCTTGCTGAGGGAGATACTCCCGTCCAAAGGCCAGATCGTGGTAGCCGGCCAGGACATGCTCAAACTCAAGAACTGGAAGGTTCCATACCTACGCCGCAACATTGGCTGCGTGTTCCAGGACTTCAAACTGCTGCCGAACAAGACGTCGTACGAGAACGTCGCCTTCGCGCTTGAGGTCATCGGCAAGTCCAAGCACGTGATCAGGACCCAGGTGCCGGAGGTCCTTCGCCTCGTCGGTCTCGAAGACAAGATCAACAGCTATCCGGACGAGCTCTCCGGAGGGGAGCAGCAGCGTGTCTCGATCGCCCGTGCGTTCGTGAACCGTCCGCCGCTTCTCTTGGCCGATGAGCCCACGGGCAACTTGGACCCGGCCACATCACTGGGCATCATGAGTCTTCTCAACCGTATCAACAAGACCGGCACCACGGTGCTGGTGGCCACGCATGACCGCGAGATGGTCGATTCGATGCGCAAGCGCGTCATCGCTCTCGAGAACGGTCTTGTCATTCGCGACCAGAACCGAGGGGTCTACGGCTATGGGGATTAACGTCGGCTACTTTGCCAAGGAATCGGTCATCAACTTTCGGCGCAACTGGGTCATGAGCCTTGGCGCTGTCATCACGATCTATCTGTCACTTCTGCTCGTCGGCCTGTCTATTGCCACGGGCATCATCATCGATGACGTCGTGCAGTCGGTCGAGGACAAGGTCACGATTCAGATATTCCTCAAGGATGATGCCGCGACCGAGGACGTCCAGGCGCTCCAGGCACAGCTACTTGCTGACGAGCTCGTGGACACGGTCGACTACGTGTCCAAGGAAGAGGCGCTTGAGCGCTTCAAAGAGGACATGGCCTCCAGTCCGGAAATCATCGACACGCTGAACGACAACCCTCTGCCTGCATCGCTCGATGTGTCGCTGATCGATCCGCGCACAGTGCAGGAAATGGTCGATCGCATCAAGCTCAACGAACTGTTCCCAAAGGTCGCCGATCGTCCTGACAACCCCGAGGATTCGCTCAAGTATGGCCAGCAGATCGTGGACAAGCTCTTCTCCTTCACACGTATGGTGCGCTATGTGGAGATCGCTTTTGTCGCCATGCTCGCTCTGGTCAGCCTGATCTTCATCAACAACACGATCCGGCTTGCGATCTACGCGCGTCGCAAGGAGATCGGCATCATGCGACTCGTGGGTGCATCCAACGGCTTCATCCGAACACCATTCCTCATGGAAGGTGTTCTGCAGAGCATGCTTGGGGCGGTTCTCGCTATCCTGACCGTACTGGGTGTGCAGGCTGCCCTGATTCCGCGTTTACGTGAAGCGCTGCCCTTCCTGCCTCTGGGACTGTCCACGGGTACATTGGTGCAGATATCCGCAGTCCTGATCGGCGCGAGTCTGGTCATCGGTCTCGCGGGTTCCGGGTTCGCGTTGCGCCGCTACCTCAAGGTATAGATCATGGTCCGGCCACTTGTGCCGGTCCCGCGAGAAGGAACCGCTCAATGAATCGCATTACCAAGTACGTCGTCTTGACGACTGTTGTCGTTGCTTTTCTTGCCGCTGCATTCGTGGGAGGAATCGTCTTCGACCGCACTTTCTGGGGTTGGCCCGAGATAGTGGGCCTGTCACCTGCCCCTTCCGACTTGGGTGGCAAGGTCGACGAGGTTCGTCGGCTTCTCGATTCAGAGGCGCTGGTGCCCTCGGATGAAGCATCCATGACCGCTGGCGCTATCAGCGGGTTGCTCGAGTCGCTGGACGACCCCTACGCAGCATATTTCAACGAGAAGCACTACGCGTATTTCAACGAGCAGAACACCGGCGAGTTCTTTGGGGTCGGTGTGACGATCTCCCAGCGTGATGACCAGGTCTTCATAGTCTCACCCATCGAGGGCACACCCGCCTTCGAGGTCGGACTGCAGTCCGGAGACGTGATCCGGGGCATCAACGGCGAGACTCAGGACACGTGGGATCTTGAAGTGGTCGTGAGCCAGGTCCGAGGTCCCGAGGGCACCATGGTCACCCTCGATGTCGAGCGCGAGGACGTCGACGGCACGCTCAGCTTCGAGATAACCCGAGGTCGCATCACAGTCCCCAATCTCACCACGCACATGATCGGCGACGACGTGGGATACATGCGTCTCGGAAGCTTCAACGAGAAGGCCGCCAGTGATATCGCCACGGCCCTCGATGATCTCGCCGATCAGGGAGCTGAAGGCTACATCCTGGACCTCCGAGACAATCCGGGCGGTCTGCTGAGCGCGTCGATCGACGTGAGCTCGCTGTTCATAGAGGACGGTATCATCGTCCGTGTTGAAGAGCGGGATGGCCCGGAGATCCAGCACCGTGCGCGCGGGCGTGTCAAGACCGATGCTCCTCTCGTGGTGCTCGTCAACGAGTACTCCGCGTCGGCCAGCGAGATCGTGGCCGGAGCACTCCAAGACTATGCACGCGCCGATCTCGTCGGCACGAAGAGCTTTGGCAAGGGTAGCGTTCAGACGGTCGAGGACCTCTCCTTCGGTGGGGGAGTGAAGTTCACGATCGCGCACTACCTCACGCCCAAGAGTCGCGTGATCGACGGGGTTGGAGTCACCCCGGAGCACGTGGTGGAGATGGACCCGATGCTGCAGGTCGAGGAAGCCGACGATATCCAGCTTGAGAAGGCGGTAGAGGTGCTGCGAGGGCAGCTCTAGACCTCCGACGGGCTTCTTATGCCAGGTACGTGCGCGTAGTCCTTCAGGGAGGGGCGAGGATGTCGAAGCCGAAGCGGAGTGTCAAGACCAAGCGCAAGGGCTATCCGGTGGGACGCATCTCCATGACCCGCAAGGGTTATGGCTTCGTGTCCACTCCCGGCGGTGACGTCTATGTTGCCGTCAAGAACACGGCGGGCGCCATGCATGGCGACACGGTTGCCGTTCTCGTTCAGTCCGCACGTGGTGGCAAGGGTGCCTCCGGTGTGGTCATGAAGGTCCTGGAGCGCGCCAACGAGACCATCGTGGGCAGGTACGAGGAGCACGGCGGCATTGGCATCGTGGTGCCGACCGACGCCCGCATCAAAGCCGAGGTATTCGTGCAGAAGCGCGATGCGCACGGTGCGACCGACGGCGACATCGTGGTCGTGCACCTCACGGCATATCCCTCGCGCAGCCAAGCCGCTCAAGGCGCAGTGACCGAGGTACTGGGGAGGCCCGGCACGCCCGGCATCGAGATCGAGATCATCATCCGCGAGCACGGGCTGCGTACCGAGTTCCCGCCCGAGGTCGAGCAGGCTGCGGACGCCATAGAGCTCGGCGTCGAAGCCGAGATCGCCTCAGGCCGAGAAGACCTGCGCGATGTGTTCACCGTGACGATCGATCCTGTCGACGCACGCGACTTTGACGATGCGATCTCGATCGAGCACGTGGATGGGCTCGTGCGTATGGGCGTGCATATCGCCGACGTGAGCCACTACGTGCCATGGGGCTCTACGATCGACGAGGAGGCGCGCAAGCGAGCGACCTCCGTCTACCTCGTGGACCGCGTGCTCCCGATGCTGCCCGAGCACCTGTCCAACAACATCTGTTCGCTCAATCCGGGCGTGGATCGTCTCGCGTTCTCCGTGATCATGGATCTCGACAACGACGGCGTTTTGCGGGCCAGCCGAATCGTGCCCAGTGTGATCAGGTCCGATCATCGGCTGGACTACGGCAGTGTCGATACAATGCTCGAGACCAAGTCCGGCTTCGCCGACGAAGAGTCGCGGGCGTTGCTCACCGAGTTCGCTCGAATCGCCGGTCGAATCGGCGAGCGT
>JAQIBK010000183.1 GCA_027859125.1 Actinomycetota bacterium
CGCCCACTCTTGCTGACGTCGCAGGGCATGCACACCTGACAGAGAGGGTTCTCTCACCGCTTTCAGCACATCGGCACCGGTGACCGATGCGATCACAGGGCACCCGATCCCCGGAGGGCCGTCAACCAGGATCCAGTCGGCCTCATTCTCCTTGGCCAGGCCATCCGCAAGCTCGCGGACCTTGGTGACTAGCTTGCCCGACAGATCCTGGGCTGGCTTGAGCTCGCCGTACGAGATAGAACCGGTAGTCGCCTGCCCCACACAGGACACTCCCGCGATGTTGGGAACCAGCTCGATCGCGTCGGACGGGCATAGGTGCACACAGAGCCCACAGCCCTCGCACATCAATGGATCCACCGAGTAACTCTGGATCATCGACGTCACATCGGACCAGAGAATCGCGTCGAACCTGCAGGCTCGCGCGCACATTGCGCAACCGATACAGAGCGCGGGGTTGACCACTGCGGTCGATCCGCCCGCGAAGTCCTCACAGGACACGGTCTCCGCCCTGAGCGCGATGGGCAGATTGGCCGCGTCCACGTCCGCGTCGGCTACGACCACGGTGCCTTCTTGCGCAGCGCGGTGCGCGAGCAGGGCTGTCAGAGTCGTCTTGCCCGTGCCTCCTTTGCCGGAGGCGATGACGATCGTTCTCATGAAGCAGCACCCGCCTGAGTCGTGACCGATGAGCCGGATGCCAGCTCACGCGCCCGCTCGAGCAGCTGAACGAAACGTTCCTTCTCGGAAGGAACAGCGTCTATGACAAGCTCACCGTCGGCGTAGGCCGAAGCGATCCGCCGGTCGAACGGGATGCTTGCGAGCACAGGAATGCCACTCTCGATCGCCCACTGGGTGACATTGATGCCACCGGTGTGCTCTTCTGCTCGATTAATGACGATACCCGCGGGGATTCCAAGCGTGTTCACGAGCCTCCATGCAAGATCGAGATCGTGCATGCCGAAGGCGGTCTCCTCGGTCACGAGAAGCGCCACATCGGCTCCACGAACAGCGGCGACGGCCGCGCAAGCGACCCCCGGAGGAGCGTCGAGCAGCGTGAGCTGCGCTTGGGACGCCTCACCTCGCCTCCGTGCGGCACCTATCACCGTGGGAGCTTTGACCTCGCCCACATCCAGGCGACCGGTGACGAGATTGAGCTGTGCCGATTCCGCAGGCATGCCCTGCACAGCACCTATGAGCAACTCGCCGACACGCACGGGGACCTCAGTCATGCCACCTGTCATACAGACCTGAGTACAAAGCCCACACCCGTGGCAGAGCTCGGGGAACACGACCACCGTTCCCGCCAGGATGCGGATCGCGCCATACATACAGGCGTCACGACACGCGCCGCATGCGGTGCATTGGTCCTTCACAACGGCGGCGATAGTCGCCTCCACATCATGAATGGTCGCATCTGCCGGTAGGAAGAGGTGATCGTTCGGGGCCTCCACGTCGCAATCAACCAGCGTCGTGGAAAGACCCGAACGTGCGGCAGTCATGGCCAGATTGGTAGCCACGAGCGTCTTGCCCGTGCCCCCTTTGCCGGAAGCGATCGCAATGGTCGGACTGATTCCCGACATCGTCTAGTGCCCGCCGCAAACCTGCTGCGGGTTCATCTGGGCCAGGCGACCGCCGAGCAGATGTTCGACGACGTCACCCACGTTGGGCGTCTTATCATCGAAGTACACGTCGATACCCACGTTGTTGAAGCCGATGAGCGGACGAGCGCCCATGCCGGCGACGATGAGCACCGTGACCCCCTCTGCAGCCAGGAGATTGACCGGAACCAGACAACCGCCTTCTTTGTGCTCCACATTCTTCACCAGACGAACGTCCTGTACGGCACCGTCCTTGACGTTCACGATCGTGAAGTAGTCACAGTGACCGAAATGTCCGGATCGCTCCGAATCCATACCTGTATCCCCCATCGAGGGCACCGCGACGACCATCGTCTCCTGCATGAGAACCACCTTTCTACGGCTTGATCCCTGCTGGACCCGCCGTAAGCGTCTCCAGCTCCTTTGCGACATATGCTTTAACAGCCTCGGACACGCTGCGACCCACAGCTGCGTATCCCGGAATTCCGGCAATCTCCAGTGCTGCGAACGCCTTGGGGCCCAGATGACCGGTTAGGACCGCAACGGCTCCAAGCTCGGACACGATCTCCGCCGATCCAGTACCGGCGCCACCCTGCGCCTCACGATTGGCACTGTTGTCGATCGACTTCACGATCTCACCAGTATCGGGGTCGACCGCTACGAAATACTTTGCGCGTCCGAACCGCTCGTCGACAGCATCGTCGAGCGTCGGACCCGCCGCTGAAGCAACCACTATCATCTGGCACCGCCCATTCCACGACCACCACGGCCGCGACCGAGACCACGGCCCAGACCGCGACCCAGGCCGCGACCCATGCCCATTGCCGTTCCATGTCCACGGAAGAATCTCCGTCCAAGACCGACCGGAGCGCTCTCGTCGGCCCCAACCGCACAGTTCCCGCGGCCTCTACCTGTCATCGGACCCTCGTTGAGCGGTCCTGTTCCATCCATCCTTGGCATCTGAACCTCATCTCCTCTTCACGCTTGAGAGGAATCCTCGCGCTCGTTGGCCACGCGCTCCAAGACTCCGGCTAGCATGCCGGCGAGTTGTTCGCGCTCCCGAAGATGAACGACCCAATCCCTTGCGAGATCATGCGCCTCATCGGCCAGCTCGTACTCCCGGCGCTGTGGTCCAGCGTCTCCCTGCACCCAAGTCGAGGATACGAATCCCTCGTCCTCGAGCCTGCGCAAGACGCGGTACAGACCGCCCGAGTCCACAGTGATCGAATCACCTGTGAGCTCTGCAATCTCACGCCTGAGGTCGTAGCCATGACCGCCGCTACTGATGAGTGCCGCGATGACCGCCGGCTCGACCAATGCGCCGCGTCCGATGCTTGCGTGACGCTTTCCGCCACAACAGCGACCGGCACCGCGGCCGCGGCCAAGACCGCGTCCGCCGCCGCCACATCCGCTAACGTCCTGGTCGACACTCTCTGGAGTAGTGCCATCTTCGTGTGCCACTGCAAGTCTCCTCGTGTGTAGATGCTCGTTACTGCTATATGTTAGTAACAGCTAGTGAAGATGTCAAGAAGCGGCAACCGCCAGCGGTCAACCATTGGTGTCCCTGCCCGAAGATGCCCCTACCGAGGCTTGACCCGGAATCGAATGAAGGTCTTTGGGACCGCTGCCCCCGGACGAGCGAGGTACTCCTCCTCGAACGGACCTGCGATCTCATAGCCCTCATCATCGATGAAACGCCTGAGTGTCTCGACAGCTCGGCCTTCCTCGCCGTACGAACCCTCGTGAAGGATCTCGGCTACCTTGCCGTACTCCCACGTATCGATCTCCACGTGGTGCTCGGGGTCGTCGATCGGAAGAGCATTCACATCGTCGGGCAGCGGTATCGCCCAGATGCCTACCCAATCCTCCTTGGATGTGCCGGGATCGATCGGCCAGCGAGCCCGAATAGGCTCGAGCTGGAAGTCATCGCCCCTCGTGGCGACACGACCATGTTTTACAGCGTTGACCGCGTTCCACAGCGGCCTCATGGCGTCACCTGACAGCTTCTCAGGATTGCCATGTGTACGCAGGACCGCGACGCGACGCGACGGCATCTCAGTCAGGTGCGGCTCCCGCAAAGTCTTGTCCGCTCTAAGCGCCATAGTGCATCCTCCCTAGTGTCCAGAGGAGTTCGTTCCCACATAAGCGCATGGCAAGCACAAAAACGTCTCAATTTGGCGAAACGAGATCACCGCGCCTAGCCCAGGTCTCTCCCACTACGAACTCGGCCTCCGGCGACTAGGACCGCCACACCCAACACCGCGAGCCCGGCGCCGATCCTCGTTGCGAGCGACATCGCACCCAAGAACGTCTGAGCGTCGACTGCCGACAGAACGCCTCCCCGCTCGAGCATGTCCGAGCCGGCCAAGGATACTGTGACCACCGCACTGGACAGAGCGATTCCGAGCGCCATTCCAACCGTCCGAGCCTCGCCGACGAGAGCCGATCCGATGCCGCGTTGCGTCCGTGGCACCAGACTCAGGATCAGATTGGTGTTCGGCACCCCGAACAGAGAAGCACCGGCACCCAACAGCACCAGTGCGGCTCCCACCATGAGACCCGATGCACCTGCCGGGAGCAGCGAGATAGCCGTCAGTCCCATAGCGACTCCGAAAAGTCCAAAGGCGGCGAGCCTCCTGTTGTCGAAACGGTCGGCGAGCTTACCCGCAAAGGGAGACGCGATCGCCATGGTGGCAGGTGTCGCAAGGAGCACCAGACCCGCCGCTGACTCGCCAAGTCCCTGAACCCGAAGCAGGTAGAAAGGCAGCAGGAACGTGGCCGAGAACATCGCGAGGTAGTTGATCGCAGGACCGAGCACCGCTGATCCGAGCCGAGCGTCACCAAAGAGTCGGAGGTCGATCATGGGGTGCGGGTGTCGCATCTCCTGGTACACGAACAGCACCGCGCACGCGACGGCTGCCGCTATTGCGCCGATCGTGATGAGATCGAGCCCTGCATCGGCGGCGCGAGAGAGCGAGATCAGGAGACCGGCCAGAGCACCGCCAGCCCAGATCGAGCCGAGGATGTCGAATGTGACGTCGTGCAGTTCGTCGGCGGGTAGGGCTTTGGCTGAGATCAGCACGACGACCACAGCGAGAGGGACGTTGATGAGAAAGATCGAGGGCCATCCGAACGCCTCGATCAGGAAGCCGCCCATGGGCGGACCGGCCATAAGGCCGACGGAGACCGCGAGTGTGACCGCACCGAGTGCCCGTCCTCGGCGGTGCTGGGGGAACGTGTTGGCCACGATGGCGGGGCCTGTGGCGAAGAACATGGCAGAGCCCATCGCCTGGAACACACGTGCGGAGATCAGCCACGCAAGCGACGGAGAGAACGCACACGCCAGAGAGCCGACCCCGAAGATAGCGAAGCCGATCGTGTATATCCGACGGAGGCCGACCACATCGCCGAGGCGTCCCATGCCCAGAATGAGCGAAGCTGTGGTGAGCAGATAGGCGTTCGCGACCCACGCGACTTGAGAGAGCGATGCGCCCAGCTCCGTTGCCAGAGATGGCAGCGCTATGTTGACGATGCTGGAGTCGAACGGCGCGAGGAACATGCCGACCATGATGGTGGCAATAACGAGCACGTCGCGTCCGGACGTGAACAGGCGTGTGTCGGCTGTATCAGTTGCGTTAGTTGTGTCAGTCATGCGTGCCATCATAGCGGTAATGCGTACCGAGCGAGCGCGAGAGCGATGAGCACCTGCCCCATGTAGTAGAGCGGGAGACCGACCACCTTGTTGGCCAAGGACTTGATCACGAACCGCTCACGCGCAACGGCCATATCCGAGAGGTACAAGAAAGTGGCGCCGATGCCCAGGAGCGCGGACTGTCCCAGCTCCGAACCGGACATCGCTGTCGCCCACGCGGTGACTAGCATTGCAGAGACGATCACCAGATAGGCCGGAACAGCCTTTCTGAGCCACCCCTCCAGATGGGGTGCGAGCCATCGCCACGCCAGGGCTGCGGCCACCGTTGCCACGGCAGCTCCCACGGCGGCGAGGACTCCGGGCGCACCGCGTAGCACGAATCCTATCGCGAAGAGCACGTGCGCCGACACGAACAGGGCGAAGCCGGCCACAAAGAATCCCGGTGCGCGACCCGCGAGCAGAATGTCACCAAAGGCCGCACAGATGAGTGCCGATACCACGAACACAGTCCACGAAGTGCTGGAAAAGCCGCTGCTCAGAGCCAGTGCAACGAACGACAGCGACGCAACTGTCTTGCCTAGCGCGTACAGAGGCCGCCTGTCCGAGCGATATGCGAACAGCGCACCGCCCGCACCGAGAGCGACCCCGAGAAGGAGCAACAGATCGACATACGTCCATGGGTTGCTCATGAATGGCTCATCTCAACGCCGTGCCGGCCGCCTCGAGCATAACGCGGTTGTGAATCATGGCGTTGTGAACCCTGTTTAACACCTTCATGGCGCGCCCTCTTCAACCTCTGCCCTCATGTGAGTGCGAGATGCCCCCTTCAGGAAGTATATACGTCGCCCCTTCTTTGGAATCTAGGCAAGCGGTTTTGATTTGGGCAACATTTTGGTTCGGCCCGCCCGAGTACCCTTGCCATGGAGGCACCTATGACCACACGACCGCCCAAGCTCTTGGACCGCATGCACACGACCCTACAGTCGCGTCACTACAGCCCGCGGACCGAGAAGGCGTACTGCCTGTGGGTCAAGCGATACATCTACTTCCACCATGTGCGCCACCCGAATGAGATGGGCGAAGCGGAGATCAACGAGTTCCTGACCCATCTCGCGGTCGAAGAGAAGGTCAGCTCCTCCACACAGAACCAGGCACTCGCCGCTCTGCTATTCCTGTACCGCTACGTGCTAAATCGTCCGCTGGGCGACCTTGGCGACGTGATCCGCGCCCGTAAACCGCAACACGTGCCCGTGGTCATGACGCCCGAGGAGGTCACCGCCGTGCTGGCCGAGCTCGACGGCGAGATGCTGCTCATGGCATCGCTGCTGTATGGGTCTGGCTTGCGACTCTCCGAGTGTCTGCGTCTACGAGTGCAGGACATAGATTTCGCCGGCGGCGAGATCACGGTCCGCAACGGCAAGGGGGCCAAAGACCGAGTGACGATGCTGCCCGAGTCACTGCACGGACCGCTATCCGAGCACCTTGTCCGAACCCGTGCGACGCACAAACGCGATCTTGCCGATGGTTGGGGACGCGTTGAGATGCCCGCCGCACTGGACCGGAAGTACCCGAACGCGCCGACGGACTGGCGCTGGCAGTGGGTGTTCCCCCAACAGAAGCGATGGCGAAACAACCAAACCGGCGAGCAAGGGCGACACTACGTGCACGAGACGATCCTGCAGCGCGCAGTCAAGGAAGCGGTGCGGCGATCCGGCGTAGCGAAACATGTGGGCTGCCACACCTTTCGGCACTCGTTCGCCACGCATCTGCTGGAAGCCGGCTACGACATCCGCACGATCCAGGAGTTGCTGGGCCACAAGAGCGTGAGCACCACGATGATCTACACCCACGTGCTCAACAAAGGTGGCCGAGGAGTGCGCAGCCCCTTCGACCGACTGTGATATCTCGAGATGACGGGAATACTCACATCGCCAGGGTGTGCCGACAGGGAGGAGACGCCATGCCTGACGTACCGTTCAGCGTTGTGAAGCGCAACGAACTAGTGCCGATGTGCCCGTTCTGCGGAGTTCAGCTGCCCGAGGTGTACATGAAGGACAAGGGATCCGGTTTCGTGGAAGGCAAGAACGTCATGTACTTCTGCCCCCACTGCTCCAAGGTGCTGGGCTTTGGCCAGAGCCGCATGATCTAGCAGGCGGGCCACACGACGTCGAAAGCGTTCACTGACCTGCTTGACTCGACCCCGTGCTGGGGCCGCCTCCTATGCTGAGATGTGCAACTTCAGGCCGAGCGAGCGCACGACTTTCTGCACCGTCGCGAACTCCGGGTTGCCATCCGAAGAGAGTGCCTTGTACAAGCTTTCGCGACCAAGACCGGTTTCGCGGGCGATCTCTGTCATTCCCTTGGCGCGGGCGACGTCACCGAGTGCGGCTGCGAGCATTGCCGGGTCGTCATCTTCGATGGCAGCGTCGAGGTAGGCCGCGACCGCCTCGTCCGAGTCGAGGTACTTCGCGGGATCCCAAGAGGTTGTGTGTGTCTTCGTCTTAGTCATGTAAAGCCTCCTCACAGGCCTCGGGCGAGCTCTTTGGCGCGCTCGATGTCTCGCTTCTGACTCGACTTGTCGCCACCGACGAGCAGGATGACCAACATGTCGCCGAAGTTGCCGAAGGAAAACCTACGTATTCGAGAGAAGATGCGCACCTTCGCTTGAAGGTCGCGCAGCTTCTCGAACCATGACTCATACTCTGCTGTCTGCCGCATTTCCATCACGTGAATAGTGTATCCCCAAAGATACACACATGCAATCACCGCGCTTGGAGAAGGGATGTGCGATTCGGACTAACGTGTTTAGGTTTGAGCAGACGCTCAGCGCCTTCAGTGCATTCTACCTTGCGGCGTTCTGCTCGAAACCTTGGTTAGCCCTACTCGTAGTGGGTCCACATTCGGAGTACCTTCACCGTGCGCTCCTCATCGAGGATCTGGTAGACGAGTCGATGTTGGATGTTGATGCGCCGCGAGTATGCGCCGCTCAGATCGCCGACGAGCTTCTCGAAGGGTGGCGGTGACTGGTATGGATCATTCGCTAGGATATCGAGTAGCCTTTGCGCCTTGTTCTTGAGTCCGGCCGAGACCAGCTTCTTGGCATCCTTCTGAGCCGCTTTCGTGTAGACGAGGCGCCAGCTCACCAGTCCAGCTCGCCATCAAGTCCATCCGCAGGTGTGGCTATACCCTCGAGAATAGATTCGCGCATGCCGGGGATCGATATCAGGTGGAGAGTCTCTTGGACGGCGCGCCAATCATCCTCGCTCACCAGCATGGCATTGCCGCGTTTGCTGGTGATCTGAATAGGCTCATGGGATTCCTGAACCTGATCTACAAGACTGTAGAGGTTCTTTCGTGCTTCGGTGGTGGTGACGTTGGTCATGATGGAGCTCCCTTCACGTACGATATAACGTACGCTTCTAGGAGAGTACGGTCAAGTGGTGGAGTTGGGGCTAACATTCGGCTTATACAGACTGCATATCCCCAACCCTTCATGTGGAAGATGACAATTTACGCCAGAAGTAGGAAGCTGTTGATATCCACAAACACAGACCGCACAAACATTGTTCGACAGACGGTTCCAGCTCCCGCGTGGCAGCAGGCTGCACGTTCGGGGTGCCAGTTGGGCCGGGAGTCTACTCGAAGAGCCGTTTCCGGACTTTGAGCTCGCGGACCTTTCGAGCGACGCTCATTGACTGCACGCCAAGAAGTGCTTCAACTCCAAGCAGGAGCACTAGAATCGGGAGCGCGAGCGCAAAGATCGCCGGGGGCATCTCACCTCGGCTGATGTTCGTGAGGTTCACGGTCGTGATAGGCAGGAGCGCCGCAAACAGCGATGCAAACAGCATGAGCACTCGCATGTAGTGGGCGATGCGCGAGTCGAGGTCGGAGAACACCTCAAACGGTCCGTCCGCCGACGCCTTCCGGAAGTACACCCATCCCTGGAATATAGCGACGGCCTGCGCGCCGGTGTCGGCCATGAACGCAAGGTACTCTTGGCTCGCGGGTTTGCTGGCGACATCGGGGAGCAGCTCGATGCGGTAGATCCACTCGGCTGGCCGGCTCGGCTCGAATCTGTAGGTGCCCCAGGAGTAGTGCAGCAACGCCTGGCCCTTGGCGGCCATCTCGTTGAGCCAGCGCTCCTCGTTCTCGAAGTTCCAGTAGAGCTTGCGAACGGTGGTGCCCTTCATCGCGACTCTCCCTTCGCAATACGCTGGCCGTTACTAAGCAGCCCCTCGAGGCGCTCCAGCTCGACTGCGACAACGTCGCGCCCGACCTCGGTGATCACGTATTCCTTCTTGCGGTCGCCGGCAGCGCCCACGACCGGGACGATCCATCCCCGCTCGACCAGTGTGGACAGCGCGCCGTAGAGTGTGCCCGCGCCGAGATTCACTCGGCCGCCGCTCATCTCATCCACGAGCTGCATGACGCCGTAGCCGTGCAGCGGCGCGTGCAAGGCGAGCAAGACGTAGTAGACGGTCTCGGTTAGAGGCCCTTGTTTGTCCTCCGTAGGCATCGGTGACTTCACCATTCCCGGTATCGGAGCCGTCTATATCGCTTGACGTTACAACGTAGGACGATACAGCGGTCAACGATGCAAGTCAATGACACGGGCGCATTAATGGGTGGATGCGTGTTCCCTTCTCGGCGCCGTCCACTAGCTGTCGAACAAGCGCGTCAACCCGACAAAACGGCCGCGTAATGTATTCTCGAGACGGAAGGCTCGCGGGGCCGCTTTGTGGGTTACGCGCAACACGTTCGACAAGAGATCGGCGATATCTTGCTGAATCGAAACATAGGCCTACTCACATGTGTCCTTTGCGCCGCCATGATAGCGGGATGCACTTCTTCCGCTTCAGACACGCCCGGCTCTGACTTGCCGACCGTGGACTCCGTGCTGACTGATCTATCTCCTCGCGAAGGCGTTGTCTACTACGAGGCCGGAGTGTATGCGGCCCAGGACACCTCGGTGGGCGTGGGTATCCTTCGCTACATTGCAGAGAGCGACACACTGGGCGCCTGGGTGCTTGCGAACCGCGAGACCTCCATGGGGCTTGCATCTGAAGTCACGCCCTTCGCGCGTCTCGTCGGTGATCCGGGATTCGACTCTGATTTCTGGCCGCTCGACGGGCAGTACGTTGCCGCAGAGGGCTCAGTCAGCGTAGCGGACCGCGGCGTGATCGATGGCGACTTGTACGACATATCCGTAGAAGGACTGTCCCGCGTCTCTGATATCTTTCCAGGCGATCAGCCGCTATGGGAACCGGGACTACACTACCTCTCGGATGGCTCCCCTACGGTATGGGGATGGACGGATGAGACTGTTAACGGAGTCATGACTCTGCTCGATCGCGGCCCCGATGCAGATGGAGAGGCGCAGCCCATCGCAGTGGTCATGAACGCGGGTAAGGGAGCACCTCGAAACATGGTCTACTACTCCAAGTGCATTGTGCTGGAGAATGGACCGGTGCCGGTGGTGTCTCCGCGAGGACACAGTGACTGGGCCGCACCTCCTGTCGGACACAGCTTTGAGAACCGGACGTGGAGGAACGTCGAGACCCTCGGGGTCAAGGATCTCGTTGGCGGCAGGCATAGGATCGTCGGCTGGCTCGATGCTGACGAGGATTCAGGAGTTGCCCCCGGTCAGGTGAGGGTCGAACCTCGCCCCATGGCCCTACTCCGCAGTGAGGGCCCGGCACCGAAGTCAATCACACTGGACGATCCGGACGGGCTCATTGACTTAAACAGTTTCGACGCTGGATCGTACTACGTCGGAGTTGAGGGCGTTCTCTCTGAAGATCAGGAACGCCTCGTCGTGGATCGATTTGAGGTAATCCCGACCCCGCCAAGCCTGTAGGATCCATGTCGAACCAAGGTTTCGAGCGGACGGGGCAAGCGCTAGAGTGAAGAGAGGCGGCAAACCCGCCGCTCAAACCTAAACACGTTAGCTGTGATTGGAGCCGGGATGACCGTTGAAAAGTGGCAGCAGCGGCTTGAGGACAACTTCACGGTCGGCGATATCATAGGCGGTCACCTTATCGACGTGATTGCCCTTGAGAAGGACTACGGCCAGCATGTTGTCTCCACCTTTCATGGCCGATCAGTACTTATGGACTCCTTCCAGAGTTTCTTCATTGAAACGCTACTCTCAGCTGAGGAGTGGACAAGGGTCAATGAACTTCCAGCCGGCCGGCCATACTACTCGACAATACTGGTGTACTTTCTGACTGTCTTCCGCAGCTTTCGAGCGTGTCAGGTCCTCTTCCTTTCAGGCTATCCTCTCGATGGATTCTCACTCATTCGAGATATCAAGGACCGCGCCTTCCTGCTATGCGCGATTGCTCACAATCTCACCACCTTTGAAGCGGTGACAGCCATTAACAAGGGTGAGCGAATGAAAGAAGAGAGACGGGTCTTCTCTCTACTTGTTGGAGAAGACAGCGGACTCTCCCAAGAGGATCGTGACGAGATCGCAAAGTGGCAGAGCCTCTTCAATACAGAGATTCATGGCTCCATGCTTACATTCGTCACGGAGATTCGTGCTGTGCTCCAAAATGGTCAACCGCTGTCTCCCGCCCCCTTACCTGACGATCGTTCCATTGCGATGTACATGAACCGCGCTGTGGAACTCGGATGGATGTTCACCCGACTGCTCCCGTTCCTTCAGCCAATCGAGGGCGCGTTCGGCGCAGAATGGGGGGCAAGAAGGTTGATCTTGGACG
>JAQIBK010000299.1 GCA_027859125.1 Actinomycetota bacterium
CGCGTGCAAGCCGCCCTTGTGTGCGAAAGCGCTCATGCCCACGAAGGGTTCGAATGGACCTGGCGTGAGGTTGGCTGTCTCGGCGACGAAATGGCTCGTCTCCGTGATGAGCCTCAGCTGATCCCGGTCGAGGCAGTCATCGTTCATCTTGAGAACAAGGTTGGGGATTATCGAGACGAGGTCCGCGTTGCCCGCGCGCTCGCCGTAGCCGTTGATCGTTCCCTGCACGTGCGTACAGCCGGCATCGATCGCAAGGAGAGAGTTCGCCACCGCACAGCCCGCGTCGTTGTGAGCGTGTATTCCCAGAGGCGTATCGATCACGAGCGATACCGCGCTGACGGCTCGCAGAACGTCCTGCGGCAGAGTGCCGCCGTTGGTGTCGCACAACACGATCGCATCGGCGCCTGCATCTGCAGCCGCCTTGCACACCTCGATGGCGTATCCGGCGTTACGTGTGTAGCCATCGAAGAAGTGTTCCGCGTCGAAGAACACCGTGCGTCCCGCCGCCTTCAGAAAGGTGACGGAGTCTCGAACCATGCGCACGTTCTCCTCGAGAGTCGTGCGGAGCGTCTCGGTGACATGGATGTCCCACGCCTTGCCAAAGATGCAGAGAGCCTCGCAGCCAGTGTCCACGAGAGCGGAGAGGCCTGCGTCCTCGGCTGCGGCGGTGTCTTTTCGGCAAGTGGAACCGAAGGCGCTGATGACGGCGTGCTCCAGCTTGAGGTCGCGCGCTCGCTCGAAGAACTCGATGTCCTTGGGGTTGCTTCCCGGGAAGCCGCCCTCTATGTAGTCGATTCCGAGAGTGTCGAGCCGCATGGCTATGCGGATCTTGTCCTCAACTGAGAGCGAGAGGCCCTCACGCTGAGTACCGTCCCGAAGAGTAGTGTCGTACAGGGTGACCATTTCCGTTTTCGCCCCATCCCCGCTTCTGTGTACCCGGAACGATCGCTAGATGCGATCGAGCCAAGCCTCGTAGTTGGAATCCTCGCCCCTCACGGCAGCGAAGAAGGACCTCTGAAGATCCTGCGTGATCGGACCCGGATCGCCTATGGCCCGACCATCGACCGAACCGACGGGAACGACCTCGGCGGCTGAACCTGTCATGAACACTTCATCCGCGGTGTACAGCTCTGTGCGGACCATGGAGCGCGCCTGCACCTCTATGCCTTTGTCACGAGCTATCTTCATGATGCTGTCGCGCGTGAGGCCCTCGAGCACGCCATCTGAGATCGGCGGCGTGGCAAGAATCCCGTCCTTGACGATGAAGATGTTCTCGCCAGTGCCCTCGCACACCATGCCCGCTTCGTTCAGGAGGATCGCCTCGGCATAGCCATGGCGGTTCGCCTCAACGCGCGCGAACGACGAGTTCAAGTAGTTGGCAGTCGCCTTGATCGCGGGCGGGTGGCCGTTAACGGTACGCTGGCGCCAGCTCGACACGCCCACTGACATTCCGTGCTTCTGGGCTTCCTCTCCAAGGAACGTGGTCCACGGCCACACGGCGATTATGACGTTCACGGGTGCGGGAATCGGATCGAGGCCCATCACACCGTAGCCGCGGAAGGCCAGAGGGCGAATGTAGCAGTGCTTCAGCCTGTTGACACGGATCGTCTCTTTGACCGCATCGACCATATCCTCCACTGAATAGTCGAGATCCATGAAGAGCATGCGGGCGGAGCGCTCGAACCGCTTCATGTGATCGGTGAGCCGGAAAACGGCCGAACCCGTGGCAGTCTCGTAGCAACGGATGCCCTCGAAGACCCCGGAGCCGTAGTGGAGCGCATGCGTCAGAACATGGACCTGGGCGGCATCCCAGTCGACCAGCGTGCCGTCCATCCAGATCTTGTCCGTCTTTGGCAGTGACATTCCGCTCCCCTTTCGCTGTGTCCCCTTGCAGGACCCCGATATTTCAACGCATCGATTTCAGGTCGACGCTTCAATTGGCGAATCCGAACTACAGGCGCTCGATAACGAGATCGCCCATGCGAGACGTCCCGACGAGGAACTCGTCGGCGGTCTGAGCGTCAGCTATATCGCGAGTGCGCCATCCCTCGTCGAGCACACTCTCGATAGCCGATGAGAGCGCGTCGGCTGCCTCGTTCATCTGGAAGCTGTAGCGCAGCATCATCTCGACTGAGAGAAGCATGGCGAGAGGGTTCGCGACTCCCTGACCCGCGATGTCAGGCGCACTACCGTGGCTGGGCTCATATAGCGCAGTGCCGTCCCCTAGCGACGCACTGGCGAGCATGCCCAGCGAGCCGGTGAGCATCGAGGCCTCGTCGGAAAGGATGTCGCCGAACAGGTTGCTCGTTACCATGACGTCGAACTGCGCAGGCCTGCGGATCAGCTGCATGGCAGTGTTGTCCACGAGCTGATCGATGATCTCCACGTCCGGGTAATCGGCAGCCACGCGATGCGCCACCTCGCGCCAGAGGCGGGAGCTCTCGAGCACGTTCGCCTTGTCGATGGAGTGCACGACGCCCTTGCGCCCACGAGCGGCATCGAAGGCAACGTGTGTGATGCGGTCGATCTCATACTCGCTGTACTCCATGGTGTCGTACGCGCGCATGCCCGCTCCGCCGTCAGTGGCAGCGCCGGGAATGTCGGTCTCCCGCGCCCGCTTGCCAAAGTACACGCCGCCCGTGAGCTCGCGCACGATCAGCATATCGACGCCCTCGAGCGCCTCGTCCTTGAGCGTGGAAGCGCTGCGAAGCGCCGGGAATATCTTGACCGGACGCAGGTTCGCGAACAGCTCCAGTTCCTTGCGAATACCAAGCAGGCCTTGCTCGGGCCGGGGCTTACCTGGATCGGTCGTATCCCACTTTGGACCGCCGATCGCGGCGAGAAGCACCGCATCTGCTGCCTTGGCCTTCACTAGCGTCTCGTCGGGCAACGGCGAACCTGTGGTGTCAATAGCAATGCCACCCAGGAGCGCCTCGTCGAACTCGAACGTCACGCCGAATCGATCGCCGATGACGCCCAGTATCTTGACCGCCTCTGCTGTGATCTCAGGACCGATGCCGTCGCCAGGAAGCAGGCATATGCTTTTTGTCTCCGCCAACTACGACACTCTCCTCTTGACCGACTCGATCAGACCACCGGTCTCGATGATGTCCTTGATGAACGGGGGGAACGGCTGAGCTCGGAACGTGACCCCCGTCGTCCTGTTGAGAATGATGCCGGCATCAGCGTCCACTTCGATATCGTCACCGTTGGAGATGCCGTCCACAGCATCGGGCGCCTCCATGATGGGAAGACCCGTGTTGATCGCGTTGCGGTAGAAGATGCGCGCGAAGCTCTTGGCGATGACGACGCTCACGCCCGCAGCCTTGATGGAGATGGGCGCATGCTCGCGACTCGATCCGCACCCGAAGTTCTCGTCGGCGACCAGGATGTCACCGAACTCAACGTTGTTGACGAACTCAGCGTCCAGGTCCTCCATGCAGTGCTTGGCGAGCTCCTCGGGAATGCTCGTGTTCAGATATCGCGCCGGAATGATCACATCGGTGTCGACATCTCGTCCGTACTTGTGTGCAGCGCCATGGAACTTCATGATGCTTTTCCCTCCTTCGCGTTGCGCGAATGGCGCAACGCCGACCAACTCATCGATTAACACATGGACGTGAGAGAGAACATTATACGCAAGAGTGGTTTCCGCGGGAGGACGTATCCGACCAATCTGAATTCTGCCGACCGTCGCCCCACACGCGCAAGATGGTATGCGTTGTGCTGATAGAATCTTTGAGAGTGACCCCCCGCGAAAGCAAGAGGATTACTTCATGCAAAGAACCGAGGGTAAGACCGGTCCAATCGTCGACGCCTCTGCGCTCCTTGTGGGCACAGTGGTCTTCATGTCCGGCGCCGTGGTGATGGTGCTCGAGCTAGTTGGCTCGAGGTTGCTCGCGCCTTACTACGGCAACTCGTTGTTCGTCTGGACGAGTCTCATTGGCGTGATGCTAGGGTTCATGGCTCTGGGAAGATTTCTGGGAGGCAGGCTGGGGTGATAGGCACCTTTCGACGAAGGTGCTGTTCTGGATCCTGATCCTCGCCTCGATGTCGATCTCACTCGTCGCGTTCTCGGAAAGTGCGTTACTACCAAAGCTGGGCGAAGTTTCTGCGCTCAGACCTGGGCGGTATCCCGGCGTATCCATATCTGCTAGCGCACCGCATCGCTCAAGTCGCGTGCCCTCGCAGCATATTCCTCCTGCAATGCCGTCTCCCCGAGCAACCCATATCCCTGCGCGATAGATGAGAGCGTTGCCAAATCGAGTGGCGACTGCCTCACTGCAAGGTCAAGATGCACACGCGCGTCAGAAATCGAGCCCCTAAGCACCTTCAGAACGCCTATCCTCGCGTTGGCCTCCGGCGATGCCGGGTAATCCTCGAGAACCCGTTCGAGTGCGCCGACCAGAACATCATCAGATGCCCCGTAGAACGAGAGTGCACGAGCCCGCTCCAATTCATACAAGTAGAACCCCGGGTCGAGCTCTGTCGCCCGATCGATGGCCTCGATGTCGCGCTCCATACTCGCCGATGAGGTATCGACTCCTGAAGCGTAGCCCCATTGAAGAGCCGCCTGATAGTGAAGATGCGGATCGATATGAACGGTGTCGGCCACGCGTTGGATAGCCACGGCTCGGTCGATCGCATTATCAGGACCCACGGAGTCAACTGCTGCGCGCCCAGACGAAGACACAATGAGCATGAGAGAAGCCAGCGCCGCTGTGATCGCCATCCCACGACGCCATACGCTAGCCGAACCCAAACTGAGACGCTTCGTCGCCGGCAATATGCCCAGCAGAAGACCTAGGACAACTCCAAACACAGGCAACACTTGAGGCACAGCAGGCGCAGTGAGCACCAGCGCAAAATAGAGCATCAGGGACCACGTGGCATTACGGACCTCCGTGTTCGAGTCATCCGCCTTGCGAGAAAGCAACAGCGCACGAATGATCTCGACCGTGAACCAGAGAGCCAGCAGGATTGCAACGACCCCTCCCGCCACGCCGATAGCGAGAAAGACGTTGTGCGGCGAAGTGGTCAACTCCCCAAACACCGGGGCGAATCCCCCTTGCACAAGTTCCTCTGTAGCCATCTTGGGCCCGGCAACCGCGAACCCATCCGCACCCCATCCCACAATAGGACGCGCTGCGATAGCTTCTGCTGCGGTGCGCCAAATGGCGAAGCGGTCGCCTGCTAGATTGGACAGGCCCCAGCGACCAAAATCGCCGGGAGCAGTCACCCAACCCGCCCCAAAGGACAGAACACCCAGAACCGCAGCAAACACACCGGTCCTTGACCGAGTCCCACCCAGTCGGACGCGAAACGCCTCGATCGTCAACCAAACAAGCGCCACGGCGAAGGCGATACGTGCCCCAGAAACAGCAAAGCCTTGGAGCACGATTCCGCTGACGATCCAGCGCCTCGGTTCTCGCTGACGACGC
>JAQIBK010000230.1 GCA_027859125.1 Actinomycetota bacterium
GAACAAGATTGTAGAAGTCAACGAAGTCGGCGCGCAGCTCGTCCGTGTATCCCGGGCCAAGTGCCTCCTTCACAAGCTCTTGCAGCCGCTGATCTCCCCGACCCATGGGCCAGATTTCAGTTACCAGCACCGGCCAGTCGTCCACAGCCGTCACGGCCCATGCATCCAGGGTGCCCGTTCGGGGATTGGGATAGAGCATTGTCTCGCCGGTGTACTCCCGATACGCCATGCTGAGGCGCCAGAAACGATCTGCGTAGCGTTCAGACTCGAACCTGAGCACGAGCCTACGTAGCGCAGAAAGACGGTACTCTCGATATGCAATGGTGGCGGAGATGAGTGCAACCGCCACGCCCCCTATTGCTGCACCCGCCGAAATCGATTCCGGCTGCACGACATCCCCCCTCAGTTCCGACTAACGGGTTTGCGCTTCACCAGCGGTGCGTCGGCCAGCGAGAACGACACGAGTTTACCGTACAGGGCGCACCGTCTGTGTGGAAGCGCGGGTTAGATGCCGTCGCCGCTGCTGGTAGACCCCTGAGTACTTATCAGCCGATCAATAGATGCCCTGGTGTTCTCCATCAGCCGCGAGACAAAGGCTTCGTCGTCCTCAGAGGCACTCGCGTCGACGTTGTGCTGCACTTCACGCTTGAACTCATCGTTAACAACGGTATCGTGCGGAATGGACGGGTGAGTGTTCAATGCTGTGTGGCCGTGAATCACTCCACACACAGACATTGCGGCACTCGTGAAGTGCTGACGAGGCGTCGCCTCGCCTGCCTTTACGGTGTAGTAGAGCTCTCGACATCGGTCAGCGATTTGGCTGCTGGCGAACGACAATGGGGATGCATCGTGTGCGAACTCGTTTCGGATGCGCCGAATCAGGTGCAGGTCCCTACGTGCCAACGGAGGTAGCAAGCCAAGCGCAAACGCGAGGTCAATCCGATCACAGAACGATTCTATTCGACTACTCAGCAACTTCTGGGATACGTCGTCATCACGAACCAAACTTGAGACCAGCAGTATGAATAGTTGTTCAGACAGAAACGCCGCGGCCATAAGCGCACAGCCGCGATCGGTCTCGATGTTGAGTGAGTCGCGGAAGGCAAACACAGTGAGTGCCCGCTCGAGGTCCGCACCGTTTGTTCTGTCCACCCTAGCCCCTCCGTGCGTCTAACGTGTTTAGGTTTGAGCGGCGGGTTGTGCCGCCTCTCTTCACTCTAGCGCTTGCCCCGTCCGCTCGAAACCTTGGGTAGACCAACTTTGCGTAGTCTTTCAATGTCAGACCAATGTGGGTATACTCAATACAGGTTCGGGAACAACGTCAGTCGCTGGAAACAGTGACACCGCAATGCGGTCGACGTCCTGGGCCTTTTTCTTTTCTAGGGCATTCGACAGAAATCAGTCGCCCAATCATGTCGTGGATGCGGAAACGGGTTGATCTTCAATCCGTAGCTATGTAGACGGCCCTCAGCCCTACACCACAACCGCGGCTTCAGCGCCTCAAGGTAGCGGGTTTCATTGTTGCCGAAGTTGTCCCACTCAAACGCAGAGCAAATGACCCCACAGCAGGCGTCTGCCACCTGCAGCATGCGTCTGTTGGCTGGCGTGTCGATTCGAACCGGCAGGTGGAGTGACGCCCAGTCGATTGTCGTCTCGCAGCCCTTGAGGTGCTCCACGTATTGTTCGAGTTTCGCAGGATCCATTCCGCGCACCTGTGCGAATGTCATCTTGATTGTGTCGCCATTGTCTCGAGCGAACCATGAAAGCCGCTCGACCATCAGTCTCAAGAGCCAATTGTACAAGTAGTCTGGCTGACGTACGCCTGCAGTCTCCGCTCTTGGCACATCCCATTTGCTGAATACGACCGTGACCACGTATGCCTGGTCAAGCCCAGCAATTGTGTTTGCGAGATGAAGACGCTGCCCATGCGACTTGATGTTCATCCAGTGAATATGGTCGCCAGGTCTCCGCCCAAGCTCCAAAGTGACCTGGTCCCAGCAATCCAGAACAGGAGTCTGGTAGCCATCGGGTACGACAACAGCTGCCATAGAGAAATGTTCTGACGATCCAGCGCGAATGCCGATAGGAGTTCCTTCGGGTCGACGAGTCCAACCGCGATCTCCCGTTTCATCGACGTATGCGTGCCAAAGAGCCAGCTGAATCCCCCGCTTCCTAGTTTGGCCTAACGTGTTTGCGCTTCACCTGCAAACCGAGGCCGCTTGCGGTCTCGGAGAGAGCATAGCTCTCTGTGCCGAGGTTGTCTGGTGGAAGCGCGGGTTCGACAGCCCGTGCACCTACTCGAAGGTCTCGTCAACACCTAGGTAGTCGCGAATGACCTTGCAAAGCTCCAGGCTCAAGGGCTCGAAATCGGGCCTGTCGTGGTTCACGAGATTCGACAGCCAAGACAGGTCTGCACGACGGAGAAGTGCTTCAGACGGATACTTCAAGACAAGTTCTGGAGCTGCCTCCTGAAGTGACCCCATCAGGCACGAGCCTGCCTCGTGAGCCAGTGCGACGTAATCCCCGAGCAGTTTCGCCACAGACGCCGGCGTCATGGGTGACTTCTGCATGGCCGTCAGCCGATCGAGGTACTCGCTGGTCTCGCGCGGCCATACGATGCGGTCGACTTTGAAGTCATCCCAGGCGCCAGGCTCCGCGACCGATGAAGACTCGGGAGACAGCGGAACATACGGATGGTCCGCCGAAACAAGGGACTCTACATTACAAGTCCAGACGGGGAAGTCACCCATCTTTGCAAGCCGCTCCGCTTCGTCCGGGAGTGTCAACCCTAGGTGTCCCTGCGCGTAAGCGTCTACCAAGAGCATGACGTTCGCATGGGCCATCTTGTCCAGGTGAAGGTCTTGGCGAAGGACCATCTCGCCCTTGCCAGCGAACTCCCGCATTATCTCAATACACTGTTCCGCGACGAGCCGGAAGACTTCCGCATGTTTGGGCTGCAGAAACGTTTTCTTTGCCGCAAGGAACGTCAGCACAGTGAGCACTCCCACAACGATATAGAACACCGCCTCAACACCGTCGCGCACAGTCCCCACGGCTACCGCAACTTGCGTCGCCTCCACGAGAGCCCCCTCTTGGTCTGTCGAACGTGTTTGCGCTTCAGCTGCGAACGAAGCGCCTCTCTTCAGCGTAGCGCTATCGTGAGTCAGCTGGAAGCGCGGGTTGGACAGACCGTCACGCGTCGACAAGGTATTGTTCGGACTGGGCACGATGCACGCGGATGCGCGCAGGATCGTAGTCAATGGCACCTGCCCGTGCATCACACCAGTCGAAGTACAACGGAAGAGCGTTTCGAAGATCCTGTGCCTCCTGCGACTGCCCCGGTTCGAACCAGTGCCACCACACGTGGGATTGCTTGCGTTCTTGCGGTTCAAGGAAGTCTGGCGCTGACGCATGTACGTATACTCCGAACGGTGGGGCAAGAGGCTCACACTGCGCCGCATAGACCATAGGCATTCCGAGTAGTACGGAGTCCTTGTACCGCTCATTGTCGGTTGTCCGCTGGAAGACCGCGCTCGCCGCCGGGTTCACGTCAGACCCATGAATCACAGGTCCGTGCGCCACAGCGCACTTGGGTAGGAAGCGATGTTCATGCTGAGCAGTCGTTGTGAGGCAGATTGCCAGGCGCGTATACACGGCGGAGAGGAAGGTGCGCATTTCGTCGCGGTCAGGAGTCACCACATAGACTCCGTCCATGACCGGGTACAGGTGAATCCCGGCGGTTCGTTCCTCCAGGGCAGTGACATGTAGCTTGAACACGAAGTTCGCGGAAACGGGGAGGGACCGAAGCATGGCGCCTCGTACACCCATAACGTCGAGCCAAGCTACGTAGGCGTCAGCGTGAGCATTGGGCAGGTGATTTGCATTGAACCATAGTGCGTCTACTCCGGGCATTGTCTCCCCCTCGGTTCTGTCCAACCAATGATTATGCAGTCTGTATAGCCCCAGCTACCCACGATCATACAGCACGGCCGTGCCCTCACATTCGGCGGCGCGTCATGATGCCTCCGCTCGTATCAGGGTCGTGTAGTGGGTGCCGGCGCGGCATGCGATCCGGTCGAGCGTGTAGACGCTCACTCGGTCATGGCCGCGCCGCATGCGCTCGAGGAGCTTCTCCTCGGTGTTCGGTGTCGGTCGTGGTGCGGCCGCAATGGCTCTCTCGATCGCCTCGAGGTCGGGTCTCACGAATGGCACCACTACTCACCGCCCACGGGCGGGATGATACTAGGCGCCTCCTCGATCACCTCGAGGTCATCGGCGTGGACGATCTTGTAGAAGCCATCGGCGTTCTTCACTGAGATATCGCCGGCGGGATCCTTCGTGGGATCGCTCACCGTGTAGAGGCTGCCGTGGATCTTGTGTCGTACCTTGTCTCGAGGGTTCATGACCGGCCCCCGTCCGCCTCGCGTGCCTTGAGCCACTTGCGGTACTCGTCGGACATGACGCAGTCCTGCGGGATGCCTTTCGCCCACCAGGGACATCCCTTGGCCCTGTCGCACTCCTTGCAGAATGGATGCTCTTCGGGCTTCATGACGCCAGCTCCGCGATGCGATCGAGCACGTCGATGGTCTCGGTGTCGTCGTACAGGTCGGCGTTCTGCAGCTGAGCAACGGCGAGGCGGGATAGTGTCGCGATGAGCTCCTTGGTGTGATTCTTCGTGAGGGCAAGGGTGAGTTCGTCTCGAGCGAGGTCGCGGAGTGTCACCGGTGAGTGAGTGGGTTCATCCTGCTCGGCGTCTCTGCCGATCTCGCTCCAGGTCGGCGCCTTGCTCGGGAAGCGCTCCTTGAGGTCCCGCTCGATCGGCTCCATCATCTCGTCGATGGTGTCGGTCGGGATAGCCTGGTCGACGACGGGCTCATCGACCGTGAACTCCACGCGATCGCCTGAGAGCGGCTCCGACACGCCCACGGGCACGAATACCGTCGCCTTGGGCTTGATGTCCGTCCGCTTCTTCTGGCCGGCGATCACGATGTCGTAGTGCTTCTGGCATATCTTCTTGCCGTCCAGGGCTGGATCTTCGCAGCCGAGGCGGACGCAGATGGGTTCCATGGTCGGTGTCTCCGTTCCTGTAGTGGGCGGCTTCGGCGCGGTTGTCTTGGTGAGGGTCTTGGCCTTCGGGTCCCATCTCGTGGAGCGCACGGGCATCTTCGTGCCGCCGATGCGGTGCTTCGCCGGGCATGCATGGGTGCTTGCGAAGACCTGGCGGCCTGCGATCGCGCACATGTGGCCGGCCGGTGGGTTGTCCTTCGGGTAGTCCGGGCACTGGTGGCAGCGGTTGATGCTCATGACTGCCCTTTCTCGTAGCGGTGGGTGTTGATGTAGGCGATCGCGTGGCATGCGGCTGATCGCTCGTGGTCGTTGGTGACGAGCTCGTCGCCGGGGATGATGCCTTTCTGGCCGGCTGCCCACATCTGCTTGTATCCGGCGTAGTGGGTCATGACGAGCGAGGCGAGCTGCCACACCACATCGTTGAGACAGGTCTCGGCCGTGTTGCCGAGCAGTGCGCAGATGACGGGTGTCGTCCAGCGGTTCGGTATCGGCTTGCCCTTGCGGATCCGTAGGTGTCCTCCGCCGAAGTCCTCATAAGCCTCGATCACGACGGTGGCCTCGCGGTTCTCGGGCATTGTTAGCAGCTCGAAGAGCCGGTCGGCGAGCAGGTTGCCCCGCTCCATCACCTCAGCGAACGTCGGCTTGGGGCCGTGTGCCTTGGTCGTCCAGGTCTGCGAACTCGTGATGCGGCCGTCGTCGACGGTGAGCACAGCTGTGTTGGCCAGTCCGGGATCGATGACGATGAGCCTCATCGTGCACCCCCGTTCGGGTTGCACTCCGGGCAGGGGCTTGCGGCGTTCTCGCCGACGAAGACGAAACGGTCTCCGTGGCATGTTCCGCACACGTACTTGGCTCGGGTCTCACGTGGGGCGAAGTCGCACCATGTGCCGTCCGCGATGAAGTAGCACAGCGACTGGGTCGCAGTCCGGGGCACCTTCGCGCAGGCTGCGAACAGCCTCGACGTGTCGATCCCCGCTCTCACTGCGGTGGTGTAAGCCTGCTTCGAGCGCTCCTTGAACTTGTGGACGGGGTAGGCGTCCCAGCATTCCTCGAAGGATTTCCCATCAGATGCTAGAGCGTCTCTCTCTCGCTCTTTCTTTATAGGTTCGTCTCGTCTCGTCTCGTCAGCATTGCCAGTTGCAATGCCACTTGCATTGCAACTGGCTTCAGCCTCCTCGGTTTGCCAACGCCGCCCAGCATTCTCACGTCCCCGCTGTGACCTGCGGTTTATGTCCTCCGCCGAGTCCTGCCAGTCAAGATAATCGTGGATCAAGAAGCCGTCGTCGGTGCATTCCCACATGCCAACTCGGAGTAGCTCACTTTGCGCGGCCTTGTACCCACCTTTGCCTAGGGTTGGCACGATGTCTGCCGGAAGGTGACCATTTGTGCGCAACCTGTCGCACCATCCGATCGCTGCGACATGCAGCCCGATCGACGCGTAGAAGTACTTCGCAGCGATCTTGATCGTGCGCTGATGGCTCGTGATCGACTGGTCGATCTTGATATGCGGTCGCTGTTGCTTCCGCGCCATCACAGGCCACCTGTCGGCGACGCGGTCGCGGTCGATGATGGAGCCTGGCTCGCCTCGAGGTGAACGGCTATCAGGTGTATGTCGGATGCGAGCTGTCTCCGCAGGAGATCGAGTGTTGCTGAGGTCTCCTCCGCCTGTGAGCGCCACAGTTCAGCGTTCGCGTGTGCATCCTCGGCGGCGTCGTAGGCGATGCAGGCCGCCTCGACCGCCTCTTGGGTCAGGTGCTCGCCATTCACCGCACCGGCGCATGCGCCGAGAGAGAAGACGGCGAGGATGCACACGGCCGCAAGGGCCACTCTCAGAGCGAGGCCGGGCTTCCGTTCAGGTATCGGCTCGAGCGGAGCTGGGGCGTGAGGCTGTGGGTCCTCCTCGTCACCCCATCTGAGGTCGAGGTCAGGCTTACTCATCGTCAGCCTCCTCGGGATCCCGGGTGAGGACGTCGAGGCACTCGGTCTCGATATCGGTGAGTTCATAGCCCACGGCCACAAGTGCAGCGAAGTAGGCGATGGTCTCAGCACGACCCCGCTGCTGCCAGTACCAGTCAGTCGTGTTGAGCGTGAACCTGGCGCGCTGGCCGACGCTGGACAGGATCGCCGCATAGATGCGCGGTGTGAGGCCGGTGATCTCGCTCAAGGGTCCATCGTCGAGATGCTTGGCGATACAGGCACCGCCATCCTCCCAGACCTGTACGGCGAGATCGCGCAGCTCGTTGCCGTAGGTCGTGGGTCCCTTGCCGGTCAGGTGGTCGCGCACGAAGGCCAGGCGACGTGCGTCGGCAGCCTCGAATGCGGCGCGCCTTCGGTCACGCTTCTCACGAGCGGCAGCGACCTCGAGATCCTCAGTGCTATCTGCAGGCTTGCCGTACCAGTAGACGGCAACGGTCCCCATGTACTCCTGAACGCTCATCTGGGCGTGTGTGGCTCCCTCGGGCGCCTCGCTGCTGTCGTGGCCCAGATAGCTCATTCCTCCCGGGACGCAGGCGCCGAGCAGCTCGACGCCTGACGCCTCGATGATGGCCTTTGCCGCCTCGACCGCGACAGCCAACCTACGCTCTTTCTTGATCTTGTCGTAGGCCCTTTCCCACTCACCTTCCGGGCACGTCATGATGCGCTTGGCCGCCTCCTCGTCGTCCTCGAACTCAGCGACAGCGAACAGTCGATCGAGCGACATGTCTTCCGCGTAGTCACCGCAGAGTCGGACGCCGGCAGCGACGCGTTCCATCTGCTCAGGGGTCTTGTCGTAGGCCCTGGCTGCATCTTCGTACGGGACGCCGGTCGTCAGCATCAGCTGGCTGCCCCGGCTGGTCTCTATGGGAGTCTCGAGCACGTGGTAGTTGCTCGTGACCATCCATATCGCCTGCTGCGCCTCGTCGTAGTCGTCGACCACTACCGCCGGCAGGGTCTCCATGCCGAGCTCCTTGGCCGCTGCGTGGCGGTGATGTCCTTCGATGATGAGGAAGATGTCGCCGTCGCGCAGAACAACGATCGGCTTGATGTAATGGCTCAGCATGATGCGCTGGACGAGTGCGGCGACGGCCTTGTCGGTGACCGTGCGGTAGTGCTTCTTGTTCGGGTGGATGTCTTCAACCCTGAGTTCGGTGATAATCTCATTCATGATGCTGGGGTGACCTCCTCGGTATTGTCTGAGGCGTACGGTCTCGCAGACCGCACTCCTCTCTCGATGAGCCGCTCTGGGTGGTGACCCCGGGGCGGCTCGCTCTATGCGTCTAGTCCTTTGCGTGGGTTCGCGTCGAACTCCTCTCGCATCCGCTGCCGTTCCTTCCGGGCCATGCCGTTCTCTCGCTCGGCCTCCTCCCGCAGTCGCTCCTCTTCCTCGTCCGCCTCGATCCGCTGTTTCTCTGTCCGCAGCTTCGTCGTACAGATCTCGCACCAGCCGGTCTTCGGGTCGAGCCATTTGCGGTGCGAGCAACACAGGACGCACCATTCGAGC
>JAQIBK010000169.1 GCA_027859125.1 Actinomycetota bacterium
GGCTGGGAAGAGCCCACGGCACAGGAGTCTTGGCCCCTGCAAGGTAGCCCACTTGCGCGCGAGACTGCGCTCTGATCAGGTTCGAATTCACGCCCAGAAGACGTCCAAAGAACGACTGCGCCTCCATGGATACAGTCACCTTGACTGAGTCCTCAGTGATGTCGCTGAGACCACCGGCGCTTGGCGGAATCACATCACAGGACGCCACAGGACCACTCTCATTGGAGTGAGCAAGATTGCCGACCGTGTCCCATATCTCCGCGTCGGTCTTGTCCAGAATGAGTTCTTGGCAACCAGCGAGAGCCGCAGAATCGGCGGCAGTCTGAAGCTGCCGCCGAAAGTTGTACCATAATCCAATGTCGATCACTAATGCCGACAGACCGATGAAAACAGTCAGACAGACTGCGACGATTATTGCCGCAGCCCCCTCATCACGCCTGAGCATTCCACCCATGATTCTCACTCCACTCTCAGGGTGGCCGCACTCGTGAGAGTGAAGGCCTCACCCACGATCTCTCCAATGAGGGGCATGAATACCGGGCTTTCATAAGTGACCGTGACCGTGACCGGCTTGCCGGTATCGGCCGGATACGTAGCATCCTCATTGCCCGTTCCGTCGACGCTGACCGATATGTTCGAGTCGTCGAGGCCCGGGGTCAGCCCGGGTGCCGCTTGGGCGACTCGGTAGCGGACGGTATCGGCAGCTCCAACGCTGCCTGCCGGAGTCGAAAGTGATGCCCATCGCGCGCCCTCACGCGCTCCGTGCACTACCTCGAGGTATTGAAAGAATGTGAAGCCGAACTGAACGATGGCGGTGAGGAACAGTACGAGGATGATCGAAACGAGAGCGAACTCCACAGCGCTCGCACCCTCTTCCTGTCTGGCCCTCTGTAGCACGAGCCTCATGTCCACCCCTCCGCAGTGATGTCCCTGGAAAAGCCATGTGTCGTGACTGTCGTTTTCAGAAGAAGAGCCCGGTGGCGACGGGCGCATCCGCGGTCGCCACCGGGCTTGAATCGAGCCAGTGCGATGAATACCTAGATAGCGTCAGCGATCTCATTGAACAGTGCCAGCAGGTTGTCACCCAGCAGGGTCACTCCAGCGATAATCACCACCGCGATCAGCGCAACCATGAGGCCATACTCGACAGCCGTCGCTCCCTCATCGGCCTTGAGCATCGTGCTCGCCTTCACATACAGCTTGGTCATCATGTCCACACACCTCCTCTCCTGCGGTGCACCGGTGGAGTACCCCCCGTGCTTCACCGCGATGTCCGCCAAAGGTGCGAAGAACCACATTACTGAGGCGGTCTTTCGAGTGTTGTGTGTAGGTTTGCCCATGGACGGGCGGAGAGGATATCAGTCGCACGGCCCACTTCACGGGTCAGTGGGATGAAATGGAAGTCATACCACAGTAGGATGCAGACGACGAATACGGGCGATTGCGACTATGACGCAGGCAGCTCGACGATGCCCACCTTGACTGCGTTCAGAACCGCCTGCGTGCGATCACTGGCGCTGAGCTTTCGCAGGATGTGGCTCACGTGCGTCTTGACTGTCGTCTCGCCGATCCACAGCGCTCGCCCGATCTCCTTGTTGCTCAAGCCTCTTGCCATGAGTTTCAAGACGTCGTTCTCGCGGTCGGAGAGGGCCTCAAAATCAGTATCTGCAGTCGCCTTGGGTTGGCCCGCGATCACCCTGGACGCCACGCCGGAGTCGAACACGGACTGCCCGTCTGCCACAGCACGAACAGCCTGGATCACGGCGTCGGGACGCATATCCTTGAGGATGTATCCCGATGCACCCGCGGAGAGCACGCCGAAAACATCGTCATCGTCATCGAAACTGGTCAAGACCAGAACACGTGTATCGGTGGGCTCAGCGGTCACCTGCTGGCACACCACTATGCCTCCCCCGCCTGGCATACGCATGTCCAAAAGCAGGACGTCGGGCTTGTGCTCCTGGACCCCGGCAATGGCGGATGCGCTATCCCACGCTTCGCCAACGACCTCGAAGTACGGCTCCCCTTCTAAGAGCGTACGCAACGCGTAACGCACCAGCTCATGATCATCAGCAATGAGCACGCGTATCAGATCCTTCATGCCGCGACCTTCCCCATCCGTGAATCAGATGGGAACCACAACGTGGACTGTGGTTCCCCCGCCTCGGTCACTGCTGATATCCAGTCGTCCACCAACGCCCAGCACGCGTTCGCGTATGGATGCAAGCCCGAAACTCTCGCCTGAATCGACCCGTGAGTAGGCTTCTTCTCGTTCAAACCCGCAGCCATCATCCGTGACGGTGAGCCTGGCCTCACACTCACCGAAGTCCAGCAGCACCGAGAATCCCTTGGCCTCAGCATGCTTCACGACATTGCTCACTGACTCTTTCGCCACGCGATACAAACATGCCTCAACTCCGGGCGGGAGATGCCTTTCCTCGCCACGAACCTCCAGCTGTCCGTTGATCTGCTCCCCGCTGGTCACTTCTCGGATCCACAGACCTATCGCCCCGGAGAGACCAAGCTCCTGAAGCTTCACAGGACGAAGGTCGTATATGAAGCGGCGGAGCTCGGCCATGCTCACATTCAGCATGCTGAGAAGCTCGTCCAAACGTTTGGACACCGCGACCGGGTCCCTGGCGACCTGTTTGCGGCAGACTTCGAGTCCGAGGGCGACGCTGAACAGGGACTGGGAGATGCCGTCGTGCATCTCACGAGCGATGCGGTTGCGCTCGCTGGCCAGAAGTACGTATCGGCCCTCCTCGGCAAGTCGCGCATTCTCGATCGCGGTCGCGGCGAATGCACTCAGAACAGCCAGGAAGTTGATCTGCTCGTGATCGAAGCGGTGCTTGCGAGAGTTGATGGCCGCTATGAGTCCGATCGGCTGACTTCTGACCTTGATAGGTGAGCACAGAAGCCAGGCGTCATTCGCCTTACTGAAGTTGAGATAGGTGCCAGAAGTGGCGAACACCTCGTGTGCTATCGCGGCAAGCTCCTCACCCCACCAAGACTCGGGATGCTCGTCCCGGCTGCCGCGGACCACCATTGTGTCGACATCGAGGGCCTCCGTGTGATCCGTGGTGAGGACCAGCACTGCCTTGTCTGTGTTGGTGATGCGCTTGGCTCGCTCGACGATGGTGTCCAGGACCTCATCAACAGAGAGCTTGGAAGATACAGCCGCCGCTACATCGTTGAGAGAGGCGATGAGCTCAGCTTGAGTGCGGCGGTGATTCACACGCGAGAAGAAACCGCGCGCAATATCAGAAAGGAGAATCCGCGAGTTCCTCTGTGACCCGACATCGAGATGGATGTCTCCGGGTCCAAGAGTGAATGGTCTCTGGCTCTCCCGTGCCCAGTCCTCCGACCGCACCAGCACCAGCACCCCCAACTGCATTCATAAGAGCCGTCGAGTTGGCCGCTCCCCCCAGAGAGTCCCACCCGTGAGGAAATCATACACCTTCCGAGCACATGCCTGTCCCTCGGACCGACATCTTTCGCCACTCTGCCTGCAGCGCTCGTCCCCACGAACTGCGAGAGCCCGCTATTCGCGGGCCCTCGGTCAACTCATTTCTTGCGAGGGGCTACGCGCCGCTCGTCACCGGTGGCGCCT
>JAQIBK010000284.1 GCA_027859125.1 Actinomycetota bacterium
CGCCATGTGTGATTCTACGAATACAGCAATGCTGCCGCTTCTGAAATCGATGAGACTGCCTCAAGTATGTCCGAGGTGCCCCGGCCAGCACGTGGCGGAGGGCCCATCACCCGAGTGAAGCCAAGGTGTTCGGCCTCCCTGAGGCGTGTCTCGGCATGTGGAACTCCTCGGATCTGACCAGTCAGACCGATCTCTCCGAATGCGGCGATACCCAGAGGTGCCGGCCTGTCGACAAGAGCAGAGACGAGGGCGAGGGCGAGCGGTAGGTCCACCGCTGGTTCGGCCACTCGGAGTCCGCCAGAAACACTCACAAAGACATCCTGCCCAGCGAAGGACTGGTTGGCACGGCGCTCAAGGACTGCTAGTACCTGCATCAACCGGGCGCTGTCGATCCCGGTCGCCAGCCGACGTGGGACCGGGAGATAGGTTGGGGTCACCAGCGCCTGAATCTCAAGGAGTATGGGTCTCGCGCCCTCGACTGCCGCCATGACGATCGAGCCGGCTACCTCAACGCGCTCCGCCAGCAAAGCGCTCGACGGTTGGCCCACGCCGATGAGACCCTCTTCGACCATCTCGAATATGCCCACTTCGTTGGTCGCGCCGAACCGATTCTTGACAGCACGCACAACGCGGAAGGCATGATCGGAATCGCCCTCGAAATACAGGACCGTGTCGACCATATGCTCGAGTACTCTTGGACCGGCGATCGCACCCTCCTTGGTCACGTGACCAACGATAAGGGTAGTCACCCCCAGATCCTTTGCCAGTCGCATGAGGCGCGCAGTAGCCGCTCGCACCTGTCCAACACTTCCCGGTGCACCACTCAGTTCGGGATCGAACACCGTCTGGATAGAGTCGACCACGAGAAGATCGGGCCGACTCTTCCTGACAACGGCTTCAACTACGGCAATGTCCACTTCCGGTAGAAGGCTGAGCCGGCCACCATCGATGCCCAGGCGACGAGCCCGCATGGACACCTGCGCGGGCGACTCCTCGCCGCAGACATAGAGTACATCCGCTCCAGCCGATGAGATCCTGCCTGTAACCTGAAGAAGCAACGTTGACTTGCCGATTCCCGGCTCGCCACCCAACAACGTGAGCGATCCAAGAACGAGCCCACCGCCAAGAACTCGATCGAACTCTTGGATTCCGGTCGGACGGCGCTCATCTAGCTGCTCAGTGATATCGCCGAGAACCACAGGAGCTGCGCCATCCGCGCGACGTGAGGAGGATTTTAGAACGGTCTCCGACTCTTCGACGTATGTGCCGTACTCGCCACATTCTGCGCAACGTCCGGTCCAGCGCGGAGCCGAAGCTCCACACTGTTGGCATCTCCAGACGACACGCTCACGTGGACTCACGCCTACTCGCTCGCAGCCCCGCCGATGGCGCCACCAGATGACCTATCGGCACCACGTGGCGGCATGCTCGGAGCCGTCGCCCGTTCCTTGTTCGATTCATCGGGAATCACCACGACGCCCTCACCCTTGGCGAAGACGATGTGACCGTCTTCGACGCGAGCCTCGATGATGTCCCCCTCCTGCCATTGGCCAGCGAGTATCTGTTCGGACAGAGGGTCTTCTATGTGTCGCTGGATCGACCTTCTCAAGGGACGTGCGCCCAGCGCCGGATCGAAACCTTCCATACCCAGCAGCGTGCGCGCTTCAGCCGTCAGCGTGATGCCCATGCCCTGCAGTAGCAACTGTCCGCGAAGTCGGTCGATCATGAGATCCACGATCTGCTCGATCTCCTCATGCGTGAGATCATGAAACACGATCGCCTCATCGACACGGTTGAGGAACTCGGGCCTGAACATCTTCTTGAGCTCACCGGTCACGCGCTCTTTGAGGCCATCGTAGGACAACCCGCCAACCTCGTCGGCACTGAACCCCAGTGACTGGCCCTTCACGATATCGCGCGCGCCCAGGTTGCTGGTCATGACAACAATGGCGTTCTTGAAATCGACTTTGCGGCCCTGCGCATCGGTCAAACGACCCTCTTCTAGAATCTGCAGGAGCACATTGAACACATCGGGGTGGGCCTTCTCGATCTCGTCGAAGAGTACGACCGAGTACGGCTTGCGACGAATCAGCTCGGTGAGCTGACCGCCCTCATCAAAGCCGACGTAGCCTGGCGGCGAACCGATCAGCCGAGACACAGTGTGCTTCTCCATGTACTCTGACATATCGAAGCGGATCATAGCTTTTGCATCGTCGAACAAGAACTCCGCAAGAGCCTTGGTAAGCAGCGTCTTACCG
>JAQIBK010000068.1 GCA_027859125.1 Actinomycetota bacterium
ATACACAGGAGGTCCGGCAGCGTCACGGCGCGCTCGAAACCCAACCCGGCTGCACAGTTGAACGGCGAGCCCTTCCATAAGTAGCCAGCAGAGCCGCCTGCGACGTCGATCCATGCGGAGTCCCTTCCGGGAAAGATGCTGCCGGCAGCCTCCGCCATTCGTGCGATGTCGCGCGCCGTGAGAGCATCGATCCGTGCGGCGAGCGAGCGATCAGCGTGTAACAGGCTCACGCGTGAAGCTTCCCAAGGAGCCACGCCATGTTCTCGCCCAGAATGCGCATGGTGTCCAAGCCTTCCTGATCCTCGGCGACCTGACCCTTCGCGCCGCCGAAACCCATATTCCAGTAGTGGGACCCGACGATCAGCATCTGTCCGATGAGGAAGAGGTGGTTGATGGTGTCGAGCGCGTGTACCGCGCCCGCACGTCGCACGGCGATCACGCCGGCTCCGGGCTTGCGCGCGAACATGTCGTCGTTTGCACGAGCGACGTATCCCGACCTGTCGATGAGGGCCTTCATCTCGGACGTCACGTCGGCGAAGTAGACCGGCGAGCCGAGAAGGATGCCATCCGCAGCATCCATCTTCTCTATGACCTCGTTGCCGAAGTCCTTACGACCGTGACAGCGGCGATCCTTCTCCTTGCCGCACTTGCCGCATACCGTGCATCCCTCGATGCGCTCGCGCCCCAGCTCCACGAGTTCACATTCGATGCCGGCGGCGCGCAGAGGATCGAGCGCGGCCTCCAGCATGATCGCGGTGTTGCCACCCTTGCGGGCGGATCCGTTGACTGCAAGTACCTTCATTCTCGACCTCTCTCTGTTATGGCGACCGGTGCGTCGCGAAAGACTACGGAGACCATACCCGGACCGGTGTGAGAACCGATCACCGGACCGGTCTGCAAGAACACGAACTCAGCCACATCAACACGGTCAGCAATGAGATCCCTCAGTCGCATCGCGTCATCGCCCGCGTCTCCATGTCCGATAGCTACCGTCTGCGTTTCCGACTCCACGATTCGCTCAGCCACTATGTCGGCCAAAGCACGCAGAGACTTCTTGCGGCCACGCACATTGCGTTCGATCTTGAGCTCGCCGGCGTCGTCGATATGCAGTATCGGTTTGATATCCAGCATAGCTCCGGCCGCAGCAGCCACATCGGAAACGCGACCTCCTCGGCGGAGGTGCTCCAATGACGCAAGCGTGAAATACCCCTGGTATGCGAGTCGGTTCTCGAACACCCATGCCACAAGATCGTCGGCGGAAATACCCTGCTCAACGAGTTTGGCAGCCTCGAGCACCAACAGCCCTTCGGCGGTGGATGCGCGCAATGAGTCCACGATCGAAAGGCTCGCATCTGGAAACTCCTCGAGAACCATGTCCCGCGCCCGCAACGCCGACTCATATGTTCCCGACAGAGTCGACGAGAACGAGATATGGACCGCTGGAATCCCTTGTGCCGCAAGGTTGCGGTAGACGTCCAGATAGGAGCGCAGCGGTATCTGCGTGGTCGTGGGCCGCTTGCCATCGGTCATGGACTCATAGAAATCAGCATGACTCGTCGTTAGACCGAAGTCATCGATGTGCTCGACGCCCTCGATCACGTAAGGAAAGAGCAGCGTGTGGATGCCATGCCGCTCCAACAGCTCCACAGTTAGGTCACAACACGAATCAGCGATCAACGCGACTCTGGGCACCGCACTCAACGCTTCCTTGGCCGTCCCCCGGGCGAAGGTCGTGTCGGTCACTTACACATCTCCTTCTCGGTCTGGTAGACGAGCCCCACTGTCCCGGGCCCCACATGCAGTCCGATCACCGGACCGATCGATACGAGCGGCACCCTCCGCCCGATAACGGGCTCGACAAGGTCCACCATCAGACGTCCCTCGTCCTCATCATCGATGTGGTGCACCACTGCATCAACGAAACCCTTCTCCGCGATGTCGGCCTGGAAAGCCTTCACGATCTCACCCATCGCACGCTTCTTGGTGCGCACCTTGGAAAAGACGTCCGTCTCGCCATGGGCGACAGTCAGAATCGGCCTGATCTGCAAGAGTGCGCCAGCCAGTGCAGATGCACCACCTATGCGCCCACCCTTCTTGAGATACTCAAGATCATGCGGCACGAACAGGAAACGCGTGCGCAGAACCGTCTCTTCTGCCGCCAACGCCGCATCCCTGGCAGAACCGCCGTCACGGGCCACCCGTGCGGCGGCGAGGACTGTCATGCCTAGTTCCATGCAGTTCGAGCGGGAATCGATGATCTCTATTCGCGCGTTCGGGTGACTCTCGATCACCATGTCACGAGCGATCATAGCCGTCTGATACGTCCCGCTCATCGCAGAAGACAGCAGGACAGCCACGACCTCGTCACCATTTGCCACGGGCGCCTCGAATGCGTCAACGATCGAGCTGACCGCTGGCAGGGAGGACGTGGGCACCTCGCCTGTCGACTTCATCTTCTCAAAGAACCAACCGGTATCGATGTCTTCCTCGAAGTACGCTCCGTCGGAGAAGTTCACCGCGAGAGAGACGACGGTGATGCCGAACTCGTCTCGTGCTTCCTGAGACAGATACGATGTGCTGTCAGTCACAACATGCGTGGCCATCAGGCGCCGCCCTTCAATTCACGGTCAAGCATTGCTCGGATGCGATTCTACACCTCGGGTGAATACGTGCCGGTCGCGAACCCTGCTATGAATATAGGACCACCAAGCGACGCGATAGTACTAGAATCGAATCATGAAAGAGAACTCGGGACATAGACCGCTTCCTAACCTCTCAGTCACAGATGCGCCACTGACTCTCGTGGTCGCCGTGGGCGGCAACGCCATTATCCGCCGAGGCGAGCCCGGCACGATCGAGAAACAGCGAGCACACTCCGAACAAGCCATGGCACCTGTCGCCTCACTTGCGCGGGCTGGTCACAAGATCGTGCTGACTCACGGCAACGGTCCCATCGTGGGCAATATCCTTCTGCGAAACGAAGCGGCCCGCGAACTTGTCAGCCCCATGCCTCTCCACATCGCCGGCGCGGACTCACAGGGCGGCGTCGGCTACATGCTCCGGACTGCCTTGGTCAACCAGCTCCGTCTTCTGGACGTGGAGCGTGGCGTGGTCGCGCTCGTCACATCCGTTCTCATAGACATTGACGACCCCGCATTCTCGACTCCGGACAAGCCGATCGGCCCCTTCTACTCAACGGATACGGCAGCTCGTCTGGCACGTGAGCAAGCTTGGAGCTTCGTCGATGAGCCCGGACGCGGCAGTCGACGAATCGTGGCCTCGCCCGAACCTTTGGAGGTACTGGAGCTCCGCGAGATAGCGCACCTCTCCGAACTCGGGACGATCGTCATCGCGGCAGGTGGTGGAGGGATTCCCACCACACGGGGGGCGAACGGTTTGGAACGAGGCGCGGACGCCGTTGTGGACAAGGATCGAACCAGCGGTCTTCTGGGCACCCAGCTCAATGCCGACGCTCTGGTGATCATCATGGAAGAGGACGCCGTGTACTCGGACTGGGGAACTCCCGGACAGCGGGAACTTCGAACTCTCTCTGTCGCTGATGCACGGTCCCGTCTTGCGTCAGGCCAGTTCCCCAGAGGCTCGATCGCACCAAAGATCGAAGCAGGCATAGCTTTTACTGCCGGAACAGGCAACCCGACACTGATCTGCTCCGTCGAGTCCATGAGCGCCACTATCCTGGGACGTGCGGGAACCCGCATCGTGACCGACTGAGGCTCGATTCGGACCCCTGAGCACGACGATATGACCGTCCGACGCATCACATTAATCGCGTGGATCACAACTGCCGATAACTCAGAGTGGACACGGCTGCACTTGGCCGTTTCCGAGTGCATGTACCAATGACCCGCACCGAGAAGGCTATATGCTCACTGCAACCACCGGTATTCAATCCATCAGACCCCACTACACCGAGAGCCCCGACCTGCTGGGCGTGCTTCTCAATGCCACGTCGCTCGTTGAGGCGAACTTCGCGCTGGAGCTGCTCAAGGACACGGTGCCAGAGAAGGTTCTGGTCACTGCCTTGAACCTGAGGGAGGTCCTGCGCGAGCTCCCCTCTTCGCCCTTTGAGATGTCCGTGGCCGAGGACGTGCTCTTGCGCACCGCGAATCTGGTGAAGGATCGCGCCGTCATGGCCACGACACTGCCCGACGGGACAGAGATCGCAGTCACGACAGCCGGGAATCTCGTGCTGGACGTGATTGTGCGATCAGGGGGAGCACCCAGTTACTGGTCACCCGTGCCGATCACAGACAACTTCTTGACGCCCGCTGTTCTTGAGCTGGTCGTAGAGAGCGATCATCTTCTGGATGGAATGATCGAACTCGCCAAGGCGATGGGACTGGTATTCAACCCACCCTTCTACCTGTCACTCGAGGATTGGCGCATGGACCACGCTGCCGACATGATGCAGGCTCTCGGCGACTTGTTCTAGGCCTGCCGCAACACGCCACAAGAGTGCTACGACGCCCTGGTTCCGACTCCAGGAGACGGCACGAGCAGAACCGGCGCGATCGAGTCCCTGATGACTGAATCGCTTACGCCGCCGAGCGGCCCCTGCGCATCTAAGCTGCGCCCATGGCTTCCAAGTACCACGTAGGTGAACTCACCCTCCGCCGACCGTCGGCTGACTTCGTTGGTCGGAGTTCCACTGACGATGTCACAGGTCACATCGCACGATCCGCACTGCTCGAGACGTTCTCGGATCTTGATCAGACGGATGGCATCCCTGCGATCGAATTCAGATGCACAGCTCTCGGCGACACGCGTTATCAGATCCGTGTCCTGCACGTGGAGCAGGGTGATTCGTTTCGCACCCATCCTGACCGCATACGCCAGATGTCCGAATGCACGCTCCGCCGTATCGGAGAAATCAGTCGCGTAGAGGACGTTGCTCAAGAGCGATGGGCAGTCCCCTGATAGGCGCATTTCGACGGCTCCAGGCGATGCGAGCAGCACCGGGGTACGGCTGAGCTGCACCTTGTCGGAGGACGCTGAGTCGGAGAACGGCGCACCGAACCAGCCGGTCGATCCAGATCCCACCACTATCAGCCCTGCTCTGTGCCGACGACTGACTTCGTCGAGCGAGAATGCGGCATGACCGAGAGGCATGTCCACGGTAACGGTAATGCCGTGATCCTCAAGCACCTTGACCTGACGCTGGAAAGCCGCGTCGCAAGCGCCGGCTCCCTGGGAACCCGCACTCGGAGAGAAGATGTCGACGACATGGGTCAGAACCACCGACCGCATTCCTATCGACTGCAGATGTGCCACACATTGGACGAGCGCGTCGGAATCCGCGGACAAGTCCGTGCAGATGACTGCTTTCTCGTACACTCCCCGCTACCTCCGATGCGTGACCCGGCCCCACGCACGATCGCGCCGTGAGCCTTACCCACACTTTCGGCTCACATGGAGGAAAGTGTAGTGACCAATGTCACAATAGACCGTAGACACGCGACGCCTGACACATTATGCAGGATGAACGGTCTACCGAACGATTGAACGATGGCTTTTGAACGCTGAACGGTACTTAAGGCTAATTAGCGAGCGATTTCGGCGACGACCTCGCATCCAGCTGCCTCCATCTGCTCCAACGCGCGAGCCCCGTCACCAGGTGCAAGATCGACCGCTCGACAACCGCTCGATACGACCACCACATCGAACCCTAGATCGCGTGCGTCGAGCGCCGAGGACTTCACACAGTAGTCCGTGGCCAAGCCGCAGATGATCATGCGACTCACTCCCTGGGATCCAAGGTACTCAGCCAGACCGGTCGCCATCTTGCGTGCATTATCGAAGAATGCACTATAGCTGTCGATCTCCGGATCCGTCCCTTTTCGCACGACGTAACGTACTCCTGCAACATCCAGCGCGGAGTGGAAACTCGCACCCGGACTGCCTTGAACGCAATGGGCCGGCCACAACACCTGCTGCACCCCCCTGAGTTCAACGATGTCGCCCGCTTCGAGCCCCTCGTGGGTCAGGGCGAAACTGCCGTGGGTGGACGGGTGCCAGTCCTGCGTGGCCACCACAAGTTCAAAAGTGGCGATCAATGCGTTCGCGACGGCCACGACCTCGTCACCATGCGCAACCGCGAGAGCTCCACCCGGCATGAAATCATTCTGGATGTCGATAAGCAGAAGTGCGTCCATGACAGTGCCTCCCGAGTGTTCGTCCCGGGCCGCTACTGAGAAGCGGCCCGGGCCTTGAGGATCAGACTCGTTCTCTGGTCGTTCACGGACTCAGCCAGACCGACTGGGTATGTGTGAGGATTCAGGAATCGCGTGTGCCCCGGATCGAGCGAGGCCACCTGAGCAAATGCACGATCGCGGATATCCACGATACTGGGAGGATCACCTACTACAGCCCCGTCTCGCATCACGGGCTCGAGTAGATCGATGACCTCCGCATCCGGTGGGAACGCCTTGTGTCTCGTGGGATCTGCCGGATCGATCATCGTGGTTGCCGTGGGAGGCGGCGTTCGCACGTCATAGACCATATCGCCCACAGGGACAGAGTCGCGGAGATAGCGCCGCGCACCGAGGAGCCCTGGCGTCGTGGCTTTGACGGTCTGCTCGCTGACCTTGATGCGAGGCTCCCACTCTTTGTCAGGTCCCTGAATCGCCGCCAGCTTATAAACGCCGCCCAACGCGGGCTGGTCAAAGGCCGTGGCCAGCTTGGTGCCCACACCCCACACGTCGATCGCGGCACCCTGGTCCTTGAGACTCACTATGAGATGCTCATCAAGTTCGTTGCTGGCCACGATCACCGCATCAGGAAAGCCGTTAGCGTCCAGAATCTCACGTGCCCGAATGCTGAACCATGCAAGGTCGCCGGAATCGATACGAATACCGACCATCTCCGAACCGAGTTCCCTGAGTCTCGCCCCGACCTCGCACGCGTTGCGAACACCCTTGAGCGTGTCGTATGTGTCGACCAGGAACGTGCAGTTTCCGGGCATCGCAGCAGCGTAAGCCTCGAACGACTCGACCTCGCTGTCGAACGCCATGACCCAGCTGTGCGCATGCGTGCCACCAACGGGGATGCCATGAATGCGGCCAGCAAGCGTGTTGGACGTGCCGACGCACCCGCCTATGTACGCGGCGCGGCTCGCTGACAGCCCACCGTCGGGACCCTGCGCGCGCCTTAGACCGAATTCGATCACGGGGTCACCTTGTGCCGCGCCGCACACACGTGAGGCCTTGGTCGCGATGAGGGTCTGAAAGTTGATGATGTTGAGAAGTGCGGTCTCGATCAATTGGCACTGTGCGATGGGGCCTACGACTCGCACCAACGGCTCACCGGGGAACACCACGGTTCCTTCGGGAATCGCGTCGATGTCGAGCTGGAACTCCAACGCCTGCAGCCAGCCCAGGAACACAGATCGGAAGAGCGGCTCACCGTCAGACCCTGTCTGTCGGGCCAGATACTCGATATCGGCCCCAGTGAACTCAAGACCGTCCAGGTGCTCCAACGCCTGCTGCAGACCGCAAGCCACCGAATACCCGCCGCAAAAAGGGTTGGATCGAAAGAACAGATGGAAGCACGCGGTCCTTTCGGCTATGCCCGCGTGCCAGTAGCCATGGGCCATGGTGAGTTGGTACAGGTCTGTGAACAAGCCGCTCTCCAACTTGTTCTTCGTCTTCCTGGTCACTAGCTCTCCCCCATTTGAGTCGACTACCTGAGCTTCTCCACTCGGGCTTGGTCGAGTCCCGTCACATAACCCCATACCAGTTCGCCAGCCGTGTCGACCTTGTCCACCCTAACGTGCGATGCCGTGTCGCCCACCGTGTGATAAGTGGGATCGTCACGCCACTCCACCCATGCCGCAGGAATTCCGGCGAGCTCATAGGCCTCATGGTCGCTCCACCCCGTGGCACCGGGATCGATCCTGAACGTACATGCTATGCCCCGGTCGGTCGCATAGGAGAGCAACTCAGCGGAGAGAGTCTGGGGACCGCGCTTCATGGTTCGCACATGAAAAGCGGGCCCGTAGCCGATCATGTCGACGGAGATCATACCCGCAGTGTCCGTGCGCTCCTGAGTCGACATCGCGGCAACTCTGGCGCGCGAGCCGTAGTGATGATGATCGGGGTCACCGTCGATGCGCTCTTCTGCACCGAAGAAGACGAATTCGATCGTGGCGTATGGGTCGCTCTCGGACAGCAGCTGGGCGATCTCGAGCACAACGCCTGTGCCGGTTCCGTTGTCGTTGGCACCTGGTGACGGGGACTTCGTGTCGAAGTGCGCGCCCAGGACGAACCGATATGAGGACGTACCCGTGCGCTCCGCAACGACGTTGCGGCTGCTGCTGCCGTTGGGCAAGGGGAACTCCTCGAATCTGGGCGCATAGCCCCACTCTGTCAGCTGCCCCGCAATGTACTGCGCCGCCTCACGCTCCGCCACACTTCCGGCTGGACGATCGCCCACGACATCAGCGAGATATCGCACGTGGGTCATCGCATTCGAGGCATCGAACAGATCGAGAACAGCGGGCTCGGCCTGCGCCAGAGGATCGGCAACAGGCGCGAACGTTTCGGATGTCGCGAGCGATTCAGCCACTCCCGCCGTGGCAGACGCAGCATCAGCACTGAGCTCAAGCGTGGGCGCGACGTGCACGGTCGACCCGGCGCAGCCCGAGATGGCAACCGCGAATGCAGCCGCCAACACGGGACACGACATGCGCAGAGTCGGATTCATCCGATAGGACCCCACAAGTCGTGCAAACGAGTTGCGAGATCGCTGAGGATGTCACGACCCTCCAGCACCATGAGCCAGCTGCCCGGAATCGAGCTCTCGCCGAGCATGGTGCCGAGCAGGGCCCCCGTCAGCGCACCAGTGGTATCACTATCACCTGTGATGTTGACTGCGCTGAGCGTGCCCAAGGCGAACTCCTCCGGAGAGTTCAGCGCGCAGAACAGCGCAATGCCCAGAGCCTCCTCGGCCACCCAGCCTTGTCCGATACGCTCAATGCCGGGCTCAATGTCGTCCTCGGCCATGTGAAGCTCGACGGCCAGGTCGACCGCGTTGCGCGTCTGTTGGGAATCATCGAAACCCAGAAGATACTCACGCGTCTCCGCGATAGCCTCCGGAAGAGCGGCTCCTGTCGTGAGTCGCGCTATCACGTCGGCATAGAAACCCGCCGACAGATACCCGGTTGGGTGCCCGTGTGTGATCGCCGCGAATTCAGCTGCATTGTCAAAGGCGCGCTCCGGCGGGTAAGCAAGCCCGGCGGGGGCAACGCGCATGATTCCTCCGGCACCTTTGCGGTCGTTGATCGGCTCGAATGTGGAACCTATCACGCCGGATCGCAGCGCAGAAAGACATGTGGTGCCCGGGTACCTCTGGTTGGACGGGTCGTCCTGCGTAGCAACCCATTCGAGGTACCGACTGGCCACGGTATCGATCGGATCCAGCACTTTGGGAATTGTCGAGGGTGATACGGCGAGGTCCTTCTCGTCGGCATCCAGAATGCCTTGGGCAGTCGCGATCATCATCTGCGTGTCGTCGGTCCAGCTGCCTTTGCGGAACGCCGAACCCTCCGTGTGCCACGGACGCATGTCAGTGACGCCCTCCGGGCCATGATCGGCCAGAATGATGTCGCGCGCGATGAACTCAACAGGTGCGCCAAGAGCATCGCCAACTGCATGGCCAAGAATGCATCCCTTGAAACGAGTCATTTCGGGCACGGGACCGCCACCTCTCACTCCGACCTGTGTAGTGAGCATAGCGCAGCCGACTGACAAGGGTCACACCCCTGTGAGGCGGGGATGGGGCATCCGCGGGTGCGCGGTGATATCCTCGACGGAACAGTGAGAGGGAGAAGGGCTACCTCCATGGGACGGATTCGGCACACCAACAGCAGAAGAATCGGCAATCTGCACGGACTGTGGACGTTCCGGTGGCAGATCGCCATTGTCGCCATCATCTACACGATCGTGGTATTCGTCGGAATCAGCGTACAGACCACTCGAGTAGTCACAGAGACTCTGCGGGCTCAGGGTTCTTCGACCTTCGATCTGATATATGACGCGCGCACTTGGAACGCCGGTCACGGCGGCGTTTGGGTCGAGAAGTCCGACACAGTCGACACCAACCAATGGCTCCTGAAGATCGGGATCGATGCCGACATCTCGACCACCGACGGTCGGGATCTGACCCTTCGCAATCCATCCGCCATGACTCGCGAGCTGTCCGAGATCACGAAGTCCGAGCGCGGTGTCACGTTCCACCTGACCAGCTTCGATGCACTGAATCCTTACAACGATCCCGATCCATGGGAACTCGAAGCCCTTGAAAGCTTCGAGAACGGAGAGACTTGGGCTGAGACTCTGGACAGAGAAGCGGATCCCCAGGTCTACCGCTACATGGAACCCCTGTATCTGGACGACTCGTGCACACAGTGTCACGCCGTTCAGGGCTATTCCGCGGGTGACTTCCGAGGAGGTATCAGCATCAACATCCCCCTTGAGGAATTCGACCGGTTGTTGATACAACCACGCATCGTGCTCGGCGTCCTCGGATTCTTGACCCTTGTCTTTGGCGCATCCATCATTCAGTACCTTGTGAAGCGGCTTGGACGCAAGATCGACGAAGCAACCGAACAACTCGAGCACCTGGCCGTCACGGACGTTCTGACGCAGATACCCAATCGTCGTGCCACGCTGGAGCGTCTCTCCCATGAGCATTCTCGATCGATCCGCACGGAGAGCCCACTCAGCGTCATCTCTATCGACATCGATCACTTCAAGTCGATCAACGACACACTGGGCCATGCCGCAGGCGACCACGTCCTCAAAGAAATCGCGCGACGGCTGACCGAGAGTGTTCGCGAATACGACGGTATCGGACGAATCGGTGGCGAGGAGTTCCTGGTGATAGCGCCGGATACGGACAGCAAGGACGCGCACGCCTTGGGCGAGCGCATCATCTCGGCGATAAGACGCGACCCATTCACCGCTGACGAGGGCATGCCTTTGATCGTGACGGCAAGCGCCGGTGTCGCGACTCTTGCTGCTGACGAGAGTGAGGATTCGCTGCTTGCCCGCGCCGACGGAGCTCTGTACGATGCCAAGGACGCTGGTCGCGACCAAATCGTTTCCTGCGACTGATACGCATGCAGGGAGCACACGTGTCACGAACTGGAGACATGTACCGAGTCGTTGCTGCGCGCTTCCTCTCACGCTCCGGCAGCGAGGCCGCGTTCTTCATCGGCGTTTGGGGCAAGGCGGCATTCGACCTGGGTGCCGGCCCGACCGTTCTCGCCGTCATCATGTTCACGATCAGCATCTCATCGATCCTGGGCAGCCTGGTGGCGGGAGTGCTCGTCGACCGCTACGGTCCGCGCAAGGTGCTGATGTTCGCCGAGGTGCTGTTCATCCCGGCCGCGCTGGCGTTCGCGACGACACAGACTCTCACTCAGGTCGCCGTTATCGCGGGCGTATGGGCGTTCCTGGGAGCGCCCGTCGTGACCGCGGGGGCAACGTTCGCACCCTATCTCGCTGGGTCCGAGGACGACCTGAAACGCATGAACTCCTGGATCGAGGGTTCCGGTTCTCTCGCATTCGCAGTGGGTCCCGCGGTGGGCGCGGTCCTCGTGACCCTGTTCAATGTGAACTGGGTGTTCGTGATGGACGCTGCGACCTCCGCAGTAGCCGCGCTGCTGATAATCCCCGTGCACCTCAAAGAGCCGGATCGTGTGAAGGCCGACGAGGGCCACGCCAGGCACCCCGTCTCGGAGGCGATCGAGGGACTGCGCACCGTCTACAGCATGCGCAACGTGCGCTACTACGTGCTCATGGGCAGCATCGTCTGGATGTCGTTCGGCGCTTTCGGCGCACTCGAGCCGCTGTTCTTCCGCGATGTCGTGGGAACAGGTATCGAGGCCGTCGGCTACATGAACACGATGTTCGGTGTGGGGTTCATCCTAGGGGCCGCGTCGTTGACTCGTCTTCCTCATAAGTACGTCTCCGCACGTACGCTGAACTTGTTCATGATCGGCGTTGGCATGGGCACCGTGCTCTACGTAGGATCAGCCGATCTGCGCATCATCGCGGTCGGTGCGTTCGTGTGGGCTTACGTGATCGGCCTTATGGAGCCGCTGTTGCGCACGCTCATACATAGAGACGCCCCGCACGCGATGGTTGGTCGTGTAATGGGCATCAGTGAGGTGCATCGTCGCGCAGGAGAGCTACTGCCGCTAGGATTCGCACCCGCTCTGGCGGGCGTCTTTGGCGTGCAGCGTGTCATGATCGGCGGCGGCGTGGTGGCGGCGGCCGTAGCTGTGCTGGCGTTGCGCGAGTCCGGAGCCATAGACCGAGAGCGTGCTGAACTTATTGCGTCGGGCGCGATTCTTGAACGCGAAGTGGAAATAGCATCACCGTTAGGTGGCGATGAGCCCCTCAATCCCACGCCGTGACGCAACGCATCTCGGCTCAGAAGCCTCCGTCCGCCTGATCAAGCACCCGTGAGCAGAACAGCGCGCTACCCTCGCAGGATGAGCTCACTCCGAACACATCGATCCTGCCCCCGTAGACTCCCTTGACGTTGACGCGCGCGGTCCACCACGGCACGACCGTCGTATCAGCGTCCAGAGCCAACGTGCCGCTGAGCCCAAAGTACGGCCCGGCCGCGTTGTAGAACAGGCAGTCCAGCACGGCACCGATCTGAAGCGCGGCTCTTGCGCTGCCGGTCATGTCCGGGCCCCTGACGTCGAAACCGCTGTACGCCCAACGGATGGGTCGCCAACCGACCCCGTAGTCGTAGCGAAGTCCGTAGAGTACCGATGAACGCTGCGTGAGTCCTACGGCCAGGTCAGCGGCAACGTCCAGCTCAACCGTCGCGACGGGCCTGACTCTGAATGTGATGTTCACCGGCACCCAGCCCACCCAGAACCATGTCGAGCCGACCTGCGCGTAGAGCTCGCGACCAACGCGATCTTGGATCGCATCAATTATGTTGGCCGCCCACTGCGCCTCCATAGTCACGTCCAGATCGGCTTGCAGTGTCTCCGACATGAACGTAGTGAAAGTCACGCTCTGCAGCCCGCTCACCGACGTGACGCCCCACCAATGATCCTCGTAGTACAGGTGCCCCCAGGACGCGTTGAGAGCGAATGAGCCCTGGAGTGTCGCCTTGCCGCCGACGGTCGCTGCCACAGCAGCCTGAGAACCCTCGACTGGCTCACCGGTGCGTGAGAATGACGACTCGAACGGGATCTCGACAGCCGTACCCATTGACGCGCTCGGCTCCACGCCGCCGGATTCAACCTCAGGCATCAGTTCCTGACCTACGCATCCCGTGATATCGATCGATCCCTTGACGATCACATCGGCCAAAGTCGCCGCGGTCGTTTCAACAGAGATCGCACCATCGTCATCCGTCACGCTCAAGACACGCATAAGGTAGCCATCGGGTGCCGCCGCCGAAGGACCGGCGACAAGCACGTCGGAGGTCACGAGTGACCGCGCCTCGTGTGCGTCGGCGTTGAATCGCAGATGACTGCCATCCGGTGAGATCGTTTCGAGCGAACTACCAGAATCGTCGCTCAGCACGACCACATCTCTGGACAACCGCGTACGTGCTGCCGACGTGAGATCACGCACCGCCTGAACGCTGACTGCGCGCTCTCCGCCCACCACCAGAATGGACTCGATGGACGTGCAGTGCGCCTCGAAGAAGCCGACTGTGTCGCTCGACGCCGCCTTGCCGTCTGTCAACACCAAAGGTGTGCGCTCCAAGGCACCCCATACTCCCGCACATAGCGCATCGGGAAAGTCCGAGCCTGAGACAACGGTGACTCTCCGGTAGCAGAGACCGTTCAAGAACGCATGCTCCGCGACCGCCCGCGCAGTCTCGTAGCGATTGGCACCTTCGACCCTGACCGGATCAGGCACGCAAGCTTCAACAGCCGAGGAGACCGCCAGCTCGCCTCCCACCACCAGCGTGGTATCGGCGTTCAGCCCAGCAATCGCCCGCTCTGTCACACCAGGCAGCACATCGCATCGAGTGAGCAGGACGGGGCAACCTGTGGCGCCCGCGAAGCTTGAGACAGCGAGCGCATCTGGGAAATCCTCACCCGTGGCGAGCACCACACGGGCGCAGGAGCCCACCGTCTCGGCCAGCCGAGACGCCACCATCGCAGCCGTCTCATAGCGATCCTCACCACCGATGCGCTCAATGGCTTCCGCCCTCACTCCCGCAAGAACCAGATCCACCACGACCGTCGAGGCTACCGCATTCTCGCCGCCCACGATCACGGCCTGTGAGGCCCCCAGACGCCGAACCTCCGTCGCTACTGCTGTCGGCAGTACATTGGGCTCCGTGAGTAGTAGCGGCGCTCTCAATGCGGCTGCGAGTGGCCCGGCGACGAGCGCATCGGGAAAGTCTCGACCAGAGGCGATCACTACGTAATCAGCGCGCTCGAACACGTGGCGACTGAGTGCAGCACAGGTTTCAAAGCGGTCGGCACCGTGCACTCGCTGGGCTGTTGCGCCAAAACTCAGCGGACGCAGCAGATTCACAGGCGCCGCCTCTGGCGTGCCGACCGCCACAGGAACCTGGATCACCACGAGCGCCACACCCAATGCGAACGCCAGAATCCTTCGCGACCAACCATTCGCGTGCGTCATGATATGCCCCCGTCCAGCCGTTGCCGCAGATGTGATGAGTAGGATAGGGGCGCTCGGGTCTGACCTCATCGGCAGTTTGCGCTTGGCTTCGAACCCTTGTCCTAACGAATTCCAACCGAGGTATCATGGTCTTGGGAAACGGTCAGTCTCGAGAGGCGCGGAGGCTCCATGAAACACATCACAGTACTCGCAACGCTAGCGCTCACACTGCTTCTGGCTTCTGTCACGATCGTCGGCTGCTCCAGCACCGCGACCAAGGGCTCCTCCCCCTCAGAAGACTCAACAGCCGACGAGATCGCGTCGGGTCCGTCCCTAGATGAGTTGACCGACGCCCTGAGCGAAGGGTGGAGCACCGAGACCTGGTACAGCTCGATCGTGGACATTCGGGTCGAACAGCGCATGCTCGCCCAGGTGATCGTGGTGGAGACGGATATGCCTTCCGGCCAGGCGGACAGCGTGGCAACTGCACAGGAGATGGGCGACGCCATCAGAGAGATAGGCTATAGCGACATAGCTCCCAACCTGAGCATCGATGGAATCGATGGCGGCCAACTGATGGGCATGGGCTCGGGCGTTGACGCCACGGAGGCTCTCGACCTGCCCGCTACTCCTCAGAGCGCCGCCGAACTCGGCGGATGGATAGACGCCGTGTTCAGCGACTCCGGCGAGAGTTGGTACGGGAGCATTCAAACCGTCGAGATCGCGACGGACGTGCCCGGCTGGGGTGATACCGCGATGATCGTCGTGCGTACCGACCTGCCCGGCGGTGACGCACGCGAGCAGAGCATCATGGAGGCGCGCATGATCGGCCACGCGATAAGCATGATGGGGCAGAGTCTCGCTGAGGACTATCAGGTCCTCGACGCCAACGAAGAGAACCTGGTCAGCGGCGACATCCCTTCATCCGCCTATCGCTACTGACCTAGGCTTGCACGCTATTTGTATACTGGTTGAATAGAGGACTGCCAGGCAGTTCCCTAACGGCAACTCTGACCGGCAAGGAGCGGCGATGGAGCTGAATCGATGGGTGATCGACCCCGCCTACTCCGCTATCACTTTTCGCATACCGCACCTGACCGTGACCAAGGTGCGCGGGCGTTTCAACTCATTCTCCGGTCGACTGCTCATTCGTGATGACAACTACTCCGACGCCGTCGTGGAGATCCGTATCGACTCCGCGAGCTTGGACACCAACGAGAAGATTCGCGACCATGAGGCACGCTCCAAGAGCTTCTTGGACGTCAAGCAGTTCCCCGACATCATCTTCCGCAGCACGGACATGATCACTGTGCGAGACGATGGAGTCACGGTCGCCGGCGACGTCTCGATCCACGGCGTGACCCGTGCCGTGGACCTGAACGTTGCTCTCATTGGTCGCACCAAGGATCTCGAAGGGTGTGAGCGCATGAGCTGGGAGTCGCAGTTCCGGATCAGGCGCGGCGATTTCGGCCTGCTCTGGCACCCGGCGTTGGAGAACGCCGCCGGATTCATTCTGGCTGACGAGATCGACGTGACTTGCGAGTTCGAGTTCCTGCGCGAGGAGTGTCTCGAGCAGCGCGCCGTCCCGACACGGGCTCGCCGTGCTACTTGACCTCACTGGGCAGGAATATGATTCCCCATCCGGTGCCGGTATGCGTGCTTATCACTGAGCCAGTCTCATAGATGTACATCTCAAGAGCTTCGTAGCGCTGAGTGATCGCATCTCTGAGCCGCTCGGCGCGCGGCAGTGTCATCGCTTGCCCTATGGCGAAGATTCCGGACTTGGACTCGCCCATCTGCTCCTCGACCCACTTGAGCGTCTGACTGAGCGCCTTCTTCTCGCCTCTCGCACGATGCACCGGGACGAACGCGCCGTCCGGGCCGACCGTGAATGTGACCTTGAGATCGAGCATTGCTCCCAGGAAGGACGACACGCGACCTATCCGCCCACCCTTGGCCAGATTGGTGAGCGAGTCCACGCCCACGATGATCTTCACTCGATCGCGCGTGCGAGCAAGCCGCTCCAGCGCCGCAGTTGGAGTCATACCCTCGCGGGCCGCTTTGGTCGCGTCAAGCACCTGCAGGCCGCATCCCCACGATAGGTTGAGAGAATCGAAAACGTGCACACGACCTGAGAACTCCTCGGCGGCTTTGCGAGCCGACTCGATAGTGCCGGAGAGTCTGGATGAGACATGCACGGAGATGACCTCGTCGGCGGTCTTGAGTGCACGCTCGTACGCGTCAACGAAAACGCCAATGGGCGGTAGTGATGTCGTGGGGAGTTCGGGGGAAGCGTCCATGCGTGCAAAGAACTCGGCCTGTGTGAGGTCACCGTCGGTGAATGACTCGTCGCCGAAGTTCACGGTCAGAGGAACGACCGTGACGCCGCTGTCCGCAGCGATCTTGACTCCGAGGTCCGACGAGCTATCGGTTACCACAGCGAACGACGGTGCGGATGAAGTCTCGATCGACATGCTGACCTCCAAGGTGATCTCGGTTGACTGAATCGATGGTACACCGCCGAGGCGTTGCGCAGAACATGTCGCGGCCAACATGTGCCGCAGGGACACAGAATGACCACTACGTGGGATGGATCCAGGGCCGCTCAGGTGCGAGGCAGCATGAGAGTGAAGGTCGAACCCTCGCCGAATTGACTTGGCCCGCCGTACCACCCAGAAGGACGCCGCTGAAACCGATTATCGAATCGAGTGGCGTGCGCAGTTCGTGACTCATGTTCGCAAGGAAGCGATCCTCGGCTCGAGTGGCCTCCTAGAAACGCCGATTCGCCTCGGTGAGCAGCACGATGAACCCCCACGGAGAACGTCTGCTGTCACGCGTGCGCCGGATCCGTCCCCAGTACACTGCGTGATCGTAAGACAGCTCGAACTCAGAGTACTCAGCTGTTCCGGCCATGAAACGGTCGGCGTGCTCGGCGATCTCAGGTGAAGCCTCGGCCAGAGCAGTCCCCGGTTGAACGCCGAACAGCAACCGCTCGGCTGAGGGGTTCATCGCGACAATGCTTCCCACCTCGTTCACGACGATCACTGCGTCGGACATGGTGCGGTAGACCTGCAGCGCAGCAAGCGGGACCAGATCAGCGAAACCAGTGCGCAGGACTTGATACAGCAGCACAGCGTTGAGCAAAGAAAGAAGCAGCGGTACGGGATTGACCGAGATTGGCAGGTTCAGCGGAGAACGAAGCGCCCATGCCAATCCACCTAAGAACGGCATTGCCGTAGCGATTCCAAGCCAGATCGCCTGGCTACGATTGGTGCTGCCTCCGTAGCGCCAAACCGCCGCGATCAACAACCATGTGCCCCATGCAATGAGGCCGAACGTCATGATCTGGTTGGGATACGCAAGGAAGCCGTAGCCCACTGGCTCGCCGACGCCCGACTGGCTCACGAAGAGCTGATGCATGGGGTTGGTCGTGGCCACCAGCACGGTGTAGACGAGAGGAGCATGAGCAAGCTTCAGACGCCAACCCTTGATCCACGTTGTCTTGCGAGCGTATGCGGCGGCGAACAAGAACCAGTATGTGGGTGCCGAAGCCAAGCCGATGATCTCGAGAACATAAACGAAGTACGCCGCGCTGCCAATGGGGGCGACGTCGAGCGCAGACGCAGGATCCAGATTGAGTTCGATACCATAGAAGAACGACCACAGGAGTATGGCAGCGTTCGCCAAGAGGAAGAATATCGCAATGCGATCACCACGACGGTAGTGGCGCATGGTGCTGGAGGCCAAGAACGCCGCGAGGAAGGCGGCAGCGAACGGCAGTAGTGAGGCTAGCTCCAGTACGAGCATCGGTCTCCCTGCGTCGGATCGAGAAGACGACCTGTCTACCCTGCCACTACTCCGGCAGGAACGACACTCCCCACGCTGTTCCCGTATGTGTGGCGATCACCGTGCCCGCCTCATAGATGTGCATCTCCCTCACATCGTATCGCGACTCGATCTCGGCTGCGATTCGCTTGGCACGCTCGAGACTCATTGCGTGTCCCACTGCGAAGACAGCGGATCTCTTGCCCGCCATCTGCTCATCGACCCAGGTCAATGTGTCGGCAACAGCAGCCTTCTCACCACCTGTGCGGTGAACAGGAGCGACCGAGCCGTTCTCG
>JAQIBK010000024.1 GCA_027859125.1 Actinomycetota bacterium
TCCTTTGACCGCCTCGGTCACGCCAAAGTTTCGTGCGATCTCCTCAGCACCGGACACTAGGATCTTGGAGCCGATTATCAGCGCGCCCAAACCCAGACCCAGGTACACGAACGCGAGCCAGAGTCGGTGAGTGACACCGGCGAACTCCTCGGCCTTGCCCTCGTGGATTTCGCCCGATGGCGCTGCTCGGTACGCCTCTGTCCAATAGCTGTACGCAACGTAGGACATGAGTGCGCCGATCATGAGCCAGCCCTGCCAGCGCGTGATCTCGCCTGTCATACCCAGACCAGCGAGAAGGCTGACCGCAGCAAGCATGACCCACATATCGCGACGGATCTTGAAACGATCCACCGTGATGGGCCAGATCACCGAGGCGGCACCCAGAATGAGCAGGACGTTGGCGATGTTGCTGCCCACGATATTGCCGATCGAGATGTCGGGCTGACCGCGCGTTGCAGCCTCGAGGGAGACGAGCAACTCTGGCGCGGACGTGCAGAACGCCACGATCGTGAGACCGATCAGCAGCGGGGATATCTTGAGACGATGCGCAACTCCCACGGCACCGCGAACGAGCAGTTCGCCACCGCCGAACAGGAGTACGAATCCACCAAGGACCATCAGATACATCATGTGAGGGCATTATCCTCTCGCGGGGTGCACGTGCGGTCGAATCCAGTCGCAACGCGACTCAGTGTACCCGAACTGGAAACGCCCGATGCGCCAGGAACCGCCACGAACGGGTATGCGTCATATGATGGAGTCGCCCAAACCTCCCCCGACCTCCGAGGAGAACCGAATGCGCCTGAGAATCGTCTGCGTGATCGCCGTACTGGCCCTTGCCGCGTTCACCACAACAGGGTGCGCGGCGACCGAATCGCTTGGGAGTCCGGACATTCGAGGCAACATCTCCACGATCACCGTGTCAGAGACCGGTGACGGTGGATCGATCCTGGTGATAGGCGAGATCCAAGCGGATACGGATTACGACAAGGCGTACGTATCCGTGGGCGCTGATGTGGAGATCATTGACCTGGACGGCAAGAGGTTCGCCTTTGAGGACTTGAGCCCCCTCACCGAGGTCGAAGTCTGGTTCACGGGCCCCGTGGCAGAGTCATATCCGGTGCAGGCCGCGGCGAAGCATATCGAGGTCCTGGGCTACGACGCGCCCTGATCGCCACGCCCACGAGAGGCCTTCGTTCCCTTGGTGGGTACCAGAGGGAGCCACATGGTGAACGTCGTCCCGCCGCCCTCTGCCGGTTCCACAGCAACGGATCCGCCATGACGTTCAACTATCTCTCTCACCACCGACAGGCCGATTCCCAACCCTCCGGAGGATGAAGCGCGAGCGGAGTCCGCTCGCCAGAAGCGTGAGAAGACGTGGGCCATGTCATCTGGCGCGATTCCGTTTCCTGTGTCGCTGACCTGCACGAACGCGCGGTCGCCATCTTGGGCGACTCGAACGCTGACCTGCCCGCCGGACGGCGTGTAGCGCGCGGCGTTGGAGAGCAGATTAGCAACAGCCTGAGTGAGCCTGTCCGTGTCGCCGAGCACCATGAGTCCTTGGGCGATGTCCTTGGAGAGTGCCAGTCCAGAGTCCTCGATCAATATCTGGTGCGAATCCAGCGCAATACCGACGGGCGCCGCAAGATCGAGCGGCTCGCTCGCGAACCCAATGGCGCCGCGCTCCAGCCGTGTGAGCTCCAGAATGCCGTTGGCGAGCCGGGAAAGCCGCATGGTCTCGTCACGCACAATGCCCAGACGCTCCGAGTCAGCCGGCAGAACACCATCCTGCATTGCTTCGACGGTGGCCTGGATGGCCTGGAGGGGTGTTCGCAGTTCGTGGGCCACGTCGGCGGTAAGACGACGCTCTAGCTCACGGTCGGCCTCGATGGCGTCGGCCATCTCGTCGAAAGTTCGACCCAGAGTGCCGATGGCATCGCCTCCAGACATGCCAGTGCGGGCCTGAGTGTCGCCGCCGCGAAGAGCGCGAGCTGTGTCGGTGATGCGATCTATGGGACGTACCAGGCGAAGCGCGTAGAGGATTCCGGCGAACGAAGCGAGCACAACGGCAAGCACTGCTGCCCCTGACAGGCCGCCGAAACTGCGCTTGCGGAAAGCGATATCGTTCTCTGAGAGCAGGCCTTCGGCCGGAGTGTACGACCACAGCCTGATCGAGCCCACGATCTCGCCCTGAGCAGCTATCGGCGAGGTCACCACGGGGCCTTCGGGCTCAGCCGCCTCGTCGGGGACGAGCGGTGTACCATCGTCATGCACGGCGGTGGTGTGCCCGCTCATGGTCGAGTCGTCGTAGAGAAGAGTGCCGCCTGAGTCGACCACTTGGAGTGCGAGGCCGCTCATCATGCCGAAGCGAGGCAGCGGCGAGAATGCCTCCATGGTCCAGCCACCGCGCAGGGCGTACGAGCGGCCGAGAAGCTCAGCGGCTCCGTCGGCGGTCTGCTGCAGATCCTCGCGCACGTACTCTTCGAACTGGTTCTGCCAGATCTGCGACAGGATCACCGCGGCCAGAGCGGCGGTGAGCGCAGCAACCGCGGCGAAAGCGAGCGCGATCCGCCACTTGAGTCCGCCTCGATCACGCATGTCAGTCATCCTGTGCAGGACGCTCGAAGCGATAGCCCACGCCGTGCACGGTGAATATGAACTTCGGATCGCGGGGATCGTCATCGAGCTTGGCCCTGAGGTTCTTGACGTGCGAGTCGATCGTGCGCTCGTAGCCCTCGAAGTCGTAGCCGAGCACCTTCTCAACGAGCTCCATGCGCGAGTAGACGCGGCCGGGATAGCGCGCGAGTGTGAGGAGCAGCTTGAACTCACTCGCGGTCAGCTCGAGCTCATCGTCTTTCAGGATCACCCGGTGTCCGGCGACGTCGATGTGCAGAGGGCCGTAGTCGAGATGATCGCGTTGTGGCTCCGTGGTCACACTCGCGCGGCGCAGCAGAGCACGCACGCGGGCCACCAACTCGCGCGGTGAGAAGGGCTTGACCAGATAGTCGTCGGCGCCCAACTCGAGACCGGCCACGCGATCCTCTTCCTCGCCTTTGGCGGTGAGCATGATGATCGGCACGTCGGAGGTGTCGCGGATGGTGCGGCAGACCTCCTCGCCAGGGACCTTGGGGAGCATGAGATCGAGCACCACGAGATCGAACTGCTTGCGCTCGAAAGCGTCGATCGCCGCTTGGCCGTCGGCTGCAGAAGTGACCCAGTGGCCGTCTTTCTCAAGATAGGCGGCGACGGCCTCGCGGATGCTCTTCTCGTCCTCGACGAGCAGGATGCGCTTGGTGGCGGTCATGGACTTAGCTCCTTTGGCTATTCGTTGCTGGAGAAGGTGACCCGCGCAGCGACACCCCGGCAGGCGCCGCGCGCGGACGACCCTTCTCTGGCGAATTGTATCCCGCATGCGGTCTGACCAGCGGTATTACACGGAATCTCCATGAAAGTCGTCTATCCATCGAGCGCGGTCAGGAAGCGCTCAACCTCATCGGCGTCAGGAAAATGAAGCGCGTAGACGACATCACGCGGAGTCGTGCCGTCGGGGGCGTCGAAGGAGATGCAGTCGTCGGCCATGGAGTCGATCGCCTTGGTGAACGGGAGGATCACGATGCCAAGGCCGCGCCTGCTCCAGCCCTTGCCCACGCGCACATCGCGCATGGCGCTCACCGGGAACGAGATCGAGGGCAGCTTGGCCGACGACATCGCCGTCATGCGTGGGAGCTCCCAGAAGGCGGCCGCACCCAGCGATCCGACCAGGTAGTGCGCGAACAGCGCGAGCAGCGCCCAACCCAGCCACTGCCAGTGCAGGTACGCAAGCGAGGCGGCTAACACCGTGAACAGCGCGGCGCCGATAAGACACTGACCGCCAATGAAGAGGTAGTAGACGGCGCGCGGGACGCGAGGGCCCTGGATGTGCACGTGTTCGTCAGCGATGACGATATCGATGGTGCTACCAAAGCGCGAACTGGTCCGGTAGCCGAACGCCTCGAAACGCTCACCGGACGCCGGCAGCCCCTGGCCAAGCACCGCGCCCGGTGCACTTTCGGCCCCGCCGTCAATGACGTGACGCGTGAGCCAGACAGCGCCTATCAGGAGCGCAATCGCCGCAGCGCCTACCACTATCGTGTGCATCGTGCCCCCCGTCACCGGCTTGATGGACACCAGTCTACTCCGCCGGTGTCGCTCCCGCCGCCTCGTGCGCCGCGCGGATGGTCATCTCGATATCGACGCCGTCGGTGCACACGATGCGTCCGTTCACGAACACATGGAATCTCCATGACAAGAGCGGACCGGGTCAGTCTCTGACATGATAAACCTGTACTGAGGTCATGGGCGGCTACGCTACCACCCTCGATGCGAGTCGATGTCGGCCCTTGCTTAGCACGTGGGAGGAGACCTATGGGAGACGATGCGCTCAGAGCGGCCCGTGAGATGGCCGCAGACCTTGACCCGTCAACCGCTGCCGCGCGCATCGGTGCAGATTGGGATGAGCACGCGAAGCGACTCACCCTGCCGTTCCTGGGTTCAACTGCATCGATCACCTATCCGGACTTCGAAGTAGCGGTCTCTGACCGTCCGGCACCGTCACACATCGCGGCACTGCTCGTCTACCACATGGCGATGTCCGATGGATCCTTGCCGATCGACTCATGGATGTCGTTCGCGGATCTGCCCAATGCGTCCTTCTACGTCACCGCGTTTCGCGGCTACGCCAGCAGGAGAATCGCCCGTCACTACAGCTCCAAAGCCGAAAGCTTGGACCGTGCTGTCCAGCACCTCGGGGGAGAAGCAATCGAAGGTCTCGGAGATCGAGCCTGGATCATCCACGCACTGCCGAGAGTGCCGATCGCCCTGTTGTGGTGGGGCGCTGATGACGAGTTCGAGGCACGCGCGGAACTGCTCTGGGACAAGACCGCCGCGAACCATCTGACCACCGACGGGTGCGCGGTGCTCGGCTCGTGGCTGACATCGCTCCTTGTTGCTTTCGAGTAGATCCCGGATTCGGTTCTCACCGCTTGGCGCGCACGGCAGTATTCGGTGCCGTGCAGCGTGACTCAGAACAGGCCGCGGCGACCACCGCCTCGATGTCGATGCCGTCCGTGCAGGCGATGCGGCCGTTCACCAGCACCATGGGCGCATCGGCCCCGTCGCGGATCATTGCATCCATCACAACCGTGCGTTCACCGTCGTCGAGCGCGTAGATGTCACGCTCGTCGACCTGGGCGGTTATGCCCGCCTCACTCAACCATGACTCCATGACCTGGAGTCTGTACTCCGACGGCATGTCTCAAGAGGAACCGGCCGGCATATCGTCCGGCACTCCGAGAACGGGGTCGAAGAGCAGAGTGCCGCCTCAACAGCTGCCCGGAAGTATCGTCACACGTATCGCCTGCATAGTGCCGCCCTCCTATTTTGTCGCTGCGAGTGCGTCGAGCTCTTCACGCAGATCGGGAGCCTCGATCGGCCCGATCACAAAGTCAGCCACCTCGCCGTTCGCGTCCACGAACACCGACGTCGGAATATAATTCGCCTCGAAACGCCCGGCCAACTCTTCGGAACCCTGGAGACCATTGAGAGCGTCGATGAACTCCACCTCACCATCGTACTCCGGCAGGACTTCTTCCGCAGTAGCGGCCATCTCCACGCAAGACGCGCAGGTCTCGGAGTGGATCAGCACGTAGACGGGTCGGCCCTGGGCCACCGCCGCGTCGTATTCGGCCACGAGATCCATGCCCGCCACGTCGGCTGGTGGAGTAGCGGGCTCGGTGACGCGTCCCAGGCCATACCCAACGATTGCGAAGACCGCGACGATGATCACGATTCGGATCCAGCCCGCAGGCTTGTGCACTTGGGCGTCCTCTCAGTATCGGCCACGAGCAGAACGACAGCACGCGGCACCCCGACGGGCACCGCGTGCACATCGAGCATTGATGGAACTAGCGCAATACCTGCTTCACGCCGTCGCGCACGGCCTGGCTCACAGCATTCAACCCGCCGATGAAACGAACCTCTCCGATGATGTCTCGCTGAGCCGCGAGTACGTCACGCACCCGCCAGTCGAGCATGTTGCAGTCGGTCAGCAACATGACCGAGCCGTCGTGGCCCTGCATAACACCACCGGAAAGAGCATCCGGGAAGTCTGTGCCACAGGTGATCGCGACCCTGTCCCAGGAAAGACCTGCGGCAACACCGCTCTCTGCGATCTTGAGCGCGGTGTCGTAGCGGTCGGCACCTGCCATGCGGACGTGGGCGACGCCTGCGGTGTCCAGCTGACCCTCCACCGCTCCGGGAACGGCGCTCGTGCCGCCGAGGATGACAACGTCGTTCACGCCGGCCTCAGACATCGCGGCCAGGGTGCTGGCACTCAGGCCCTCCGCACCCGCCAGGTATAGCGGCCGCTCGAGAGCTGTTGCGAGCGGAGCTGCTGCCAGGGCATCCGGGAACGAGAGGCCGGTGGCGACGAACGCCGTACCGTCGAAGGAGCCAGCGTCGCGCACGACACGAGCCGCGATGACTTGGATCGTGGTGAAACGGTCCGCACCCCAGAATCGCTCAAGGTTGGCCGTGGGAACGACGAGCCCGCGTATCTGCGCCTCGATGGCCTCGGACACCACCGACGTACCGCCCAACACGAACACGTGGTTGGGATCGAGACGCACGATCTCTGCTGCAACAGCGTCGGGTAGAGCATCAGTGCGCGTCAGGAGCACGGGAGCGTCGTAGACGCCGGCCAGCGCGGCTCCGCCGAGCGCGTCGGGCCAATTGGAACCGGTCGCGATGATGACGGCATTGGAGCCTGTCGGGTAGGAGCGCTGAGAGATCGCGACCGCCGTTGCGTAGCGTGTCTCTCCAGCGGCCTCCACGTAGGTGGTCTCGGAAGGCGAGACGCGCACGTCATGCGTCTCATGGGCACTCTCGTTGCCGGCGATGTCGATCGCCCAGTAGACGATGGTGTGGTCGCCCACAGTGTCGACTCGGACCGTATCGGTGACCTGCGGCTCGCCACCGTCGAGCGATAGCATGATGGTGTCTACGCCAGAGAGTGAATCGGTCGCACCCACCGTGAAGGTGACAGCATCGATCGCTGCGGTGGCCGTAGGCTTGATGGACACGACGGGTGCCGTGTTGTCGATGCGCACGATCTCGGGCACCGGGATCTCCATGTTGCCGACGGCGTCGGTCGCGAAGTACTCGACCGTGGTGGTGCCCTCGGCCGATACCGTGAACGTCATGGTGTCGGACATGACCGACATGGGCACGACGCCGCCGGGAGGCGGATCGGTCAAGGTCGCGTTGATACTGTGGACGCCGACGTGCGCGTCCGAGGCGCTGATCGTCACGTCGACCGGACCCTGCTGCCATGCGCTGTCGATGTCCGACATGCTGGCCGGCGCATCGTCATCGATACGCAGCGTCGCTCGACCGATAGGTCCTGCGTTGCCGAGCGAATCGATGCCGTAGTAGGTGATCTCGTGCATGCCTGTGCCGGTTACCTCGAAGCTTGCAGCTGTCGCGAGCTCCAGACCACCGTCTATGGCGTAGCGGAACGTGGAGGCATCAGCGCCTGCGTCGGCCTCTGTGAGGGTGACGGTCACGGGACCGGGCTGCCAGTCAGGTGTCGAGTCGTCGGTAACGACAGGACCTGAGCGGTCGATCCGCACGATCGCGCTATTGGCCTCCTCGGCGTTGCCGGCCACATCGACCGACCAGTAGACGATCTCGTGGGAGCCCTCGCCTGCAACGGCGAACGGACCTATATAGGTCTGGCGCGCGCCGCCGTCGATCACGTAGTAGGTGTTGGCGACGCCGGAGAGCGCGTCGGTGGCGACAAGCGTAACGGTAGTGTCGCCGGAAACCCAACTGACAGGTGCGTCATCTGTGGTGGCTGGAGCAGTGTTATCCACCAGCAGGGTCACCGTCTCAACGTTCGAGGTGTTACCCGCGGCGTCCTCGGCATACATCGCAACAGTGGTTGTGCCCTCTGTGCTGGTCGTGTAGGTGAAAATATCACCTAGCACTGAGGCGTACGGTGCGCCGTTGATCGAGGACCAGATGTGCTCGACATAGCTGTAAACGTCGTTGCCGGTGGCACCCGCCAGCGCGGTTCCCGATACCCAACCAGTGGCCGGCAACCGATACGTGCCGATGACCGGATCGCTCTTGTCGATATAGATGCTCTCGGCCTGCTTGAACTCCTCGACGTTGCCCACGTTATCGACCGACCAGTACGTTATGTCGGTGATGTCCTGGTCCGAGACCACGAACGGGCCGGTGTAGAGCTGCTTGGGCCAGTCGTCTATGCGGTAGTAGGTGGCTGCGATGCCGGAGCCTGTGTCGCTCGGTGTGAGCGTCACGGTGACATCACTGCTCTGCCAGCCGGTCGCCATGACATCATCGCCTGTGTCCGGCGCGAAGGTGTCGACGCCAATCGTCGCTACTGCCGACGGAGAAGCGTTGCCCACCATGTCGTACGCGGTGTACTCGAACGCGGTGATGCCGTTCTGGCCCACCAGGAACTCGAAGTGGTCTCCCGGCACCGTCTGGACAACGACCGGACCGATAACGGGCGTCATGGTCACATCGATGCTCGCGATACCGGATCCGGGACCGTCGTCGGCGTTGATCTCAAAGGGGAAGCTGTAGCCCACCCAGCTCGCGGGCGCGTTGTCGTCGGCGCTGGGAGCCCCGGTGTCGATGACATAGGGGCCGCGGTGAACGGTGCTGGTCCAGTTGCCGACCGCGTCCACCGTGCGCAGGTGCACGTACCATTCGCCGTCCGCGAGCGGAGCGCTAGTCACGCTTGTGACATCGGATGCCGCATCGACCATGGTGTCAGGGAGATCGAACGGATCGGTCGTGAACGAGTAGGAGTAGCCGGCTACGCCGGAGAGCGAGTCGGTGGCCCCAAAGAGGCCCACTCTGACCTGATCCAGTGATGAGGCGATGCCGAAGATATGGGTGTCGTCGATCAGGAACGGGTCCGTCGGCTTGGAAGTGTCGATGCGGACGGTCCCAGGACCGGCCCACGCGCTATTGCCCGCGCTGTCGGACGCCTGTGCAGTGATCGCGTGGACGCCTTCGGCCGACACTTGGAACGGTCCGGTGTAGGTGGTGGGGCCAACCCCGCCGACCCAGTAGAGGACCTCATCCAGGCCAGGAACCGTGTCCGACGCGTTGATCGTCACCGTGACCGGCGTGCTCGTCCAGCTGGAATCGGCATCGATGGTGATGTCAGGAACGGTCGAGTCGAACAGCACACCGCAGGACGCGGGCGCGCTCCGGTTGCCCAAGACATCCACAGCCGAGTACCAGATCGTATTGAGACCCAACTCGTCGATCACGAGCTGGGCAGTGTCGCCCGCGACAGTCAGGGTTGTGGTGCCTGGGATCGACGCGTACCAGGTCATGTCGATGGATGCCACGCCTGAGACCAAGTCGTCTGCTTCGAACGTGATGGTGACAGGCGAGGTCTGCCACCCGGCGGGTGCATCGTCTGTCACGACCGGCGGGTCGGGATCGACGGTGACATCGAGGGTGTCAGCCGAAACCTCACCCAATCCATCGATCGCCCAATAGGTGATCAAATGCTCCCCGGGTGCACTGACCACGAACGGCATCATGTACATCATGGGCGGACCGGAGTCGATGCGATAGTACACGCCGTCGACACCGAACGGGCTCATCGCGGTGATCGTAACGGTGATATCGGAGGAGGAGACCGGGCCGGGATCGGGAATGGCCGCGATGTCCGGTCCCCTGGAGATGATGAAGGGGCCCGCGTGCAGGGTGTTCGTCCAATTGCCGGCCGCGTCGGCAGTGCGAAGGTTGAAGTACCAGACACCGCCGCTCAGATCGGGACTGGTGGTCTCGAGCACGCTGGCACTGGCATCGATGATCGCATCCGGGGTCTCGGTAGCACTGAGGCTCCACGAGAACGAGTATCCCGTCACATCCGAGACGGTATCGGTCGCATCGTCGGACCAGCCGACGACGATCGTCGTCAGCGTGCTGGGAACGCTGACCGCATGCGTGGAGCTCGTGAGAGTTGTTGGGTCAGAGGGCGGAGTGAGATCGGTGATCGTGACCGACTGTGTCGCCTCTGCGGTCTTGAGTTCGGAGTCGGTGACGGTCCATGTGACCACTGTCTCACCAAGAGTCAGCGGGTCCGGGGCGTCGCTCGTGAGGCTGACCGGCAGTCCATCCGGATCAGAAGCCGTCACACCGGAAATGGCACCTGAGTATCCACCGTACACGTTGCCTTCGATCGACACGGGCACAGTGGAGATTGTCGGCGGCAAGCCTTCGATGGTCACAGCAGAACTCACACGCACGTCATCGACTGTGACACCGACTTCGCCCGAACCGACCAAGAGGCCTGCTGTGTAC
>JAQIBK010000261.1 GCA_027859125.1 Actinomycetota bacterium
CCGCGCTCCGCAGGCGGCCACGACGGTCCCGTGCTGCACCTGTGCGGTGATGGCACACGCGGCTGCCACGGCCTGGCCGAGGCCCACAAGCTGTACTTCCGCTATGACTTCGCCCTATACGTGTGGAAGTGGCTCAAGCTGCCCCAAGCGCTCAAATACGATCGTGCCCTCGATCTCCCTGGCTGGCGCGTGGCTGGTCCCCCGTGACGTGCGCCATATGCTCGACCCATGGCGAAGATATCGATGATCTGTCCTCACTGTCACTGCATCGTCCCCGCTCGGCAGACGTGTGATTGTCGCCCAGCACGGCAGCATCCGTCACGCGCCACGCGTCTTGAGCGTGAGCCCCACAGATCCGAGTACGACACGCAAGCCTACCGTCGTGCCAGGCAGGTTGTGCTCGAGCGGCAGCGGGGACTGTGCGCCGGCTGCGGCACCGAGATCGCCGTCAAGAAGAACGGCAAGTGGAAGACGAAGCCGGGCGGCGGCACCAACCACGTCGAGAAGCTGCGCGATGAAGGAACAAGCGACCCGGGCAACATGACCGCGCTGTGCCGCAGGTGCCACGTCAAAGCCGATCGAGAGGACTGAGCCATGATCACCGCACTGCTCATAGCCACGGGGGTCACGTGTGCCTTCCTGTTCGCCTTCTGCCTAGCCTCCGCGTACAGGCTCACAGGCTCGGACACGAAGCTCTCGGCGGTCATGTTCGCCGCGTCCGTAATCTGCCTGTTCCTCGCCGTCTTCACGATCGCGCTGGCGTTCTGACTTCTCTTGACCATCAAGTTCAGAACCGGCTTCTGCTTCGTCTTCGGGTTGTTGTAGCTGGCTCGTAGCTAGCTTGTAGCTAGCTTCACTCGGGAGGGCCGCACGAGCTCTGTCGGCTGCCGACCTCGCCTGGGGGGATAGGGGGTCAAATCCCTTTCTGACGCCCTCTGCCGACCTCGCATCCCACCCTGCGCGATGAAAAAACGGTATCGGGCACTTTGCTCATTTTCACATCGACCCCCGATTTTCGCCCTTAGCCAAGTGCGACATGTCTCCGTTATCGTGACGCTCCAAGCACGATTGGTCTCAGGAGGAACACCAAATGAGACGTTGTGCGCAATGTAAAGTGTCAATCGACCACCTTCGCGCGGGCGCGATCTACTGCGGAAAGACCTGCACCAAACGGGCATCACGCGAGCGCATCGCCAGGGCTGAAGCAATCCGCATCGAACCATCGGTCGCACCGGGGCGCCAGCGCAAGCCGACGGTCAACGACGTGGCCGAGATGTTCCTCACCGCCCGCGGCCTCGAGACATCGTTCCGGTTCGCCTCCAAGAAGGTCGATCCCCGTCTGCGCGCTGCCTGCTCTCGCATGGCCGACGCGATCGGCGCCGCCATCGATCATGAGGGGATGCGCTGATGGCCGGCCAGGGACGCAAACCGAAGACCGACGCGATCAGGCGCACCTCGCAGCCCAAGGTCGTCGACTCTGCAAGCTCGGCAATCGCGATGCCTGCCGAGGTCGAGGGCAACGCGCTCATGCGCGAGTGCTGGGAATGGACCGTGGGTGATGGCGCGCAGTTCGTGCCGGCGGACACGCCGATGCTGATCCTCCTGGCTCAGTGGTGGGCAGTCGCCCGTCAGTGCTCGTCGAGCATCGCTGCCGAAGAAGGCGACGGCGTGATCACTCAGGTCATGACGCCGATGGGCATGCGCCAGAACCCGGACGTCAAGACACTGAAAGAAGCGACAAACCAGATGCGGCAGCTCTCATCCGAGCTCGGGATCGGGCCGCTGTCCCGAACGCGCATGGGGCTCATGCGCATGACAGCTGCGAGCATGGCCGCCGACCTGCCGGCAAAGATCTTCGAGCTGATCGATTCCGCCGATGGCGACTAGCGCCCGCCTCTCCAAGGCGGGCCTCCGACAGGCGCGCGCATACGAGCTGTTCCTGGGTGTCCACTGCCGGCACGTCGACAACGAATACTACGGCGAGCCGTTCCTGCTCGAGCCCTGGCAGCGCAAGCACATATGGAACCCCCTGTTCGCGTGCGGCCGCATGCAGGGCGGGCGCTTCATGCGCAAGCACCGTCGTGTGCTCATTGGGCTGCCTCGAGACGCCGGCAAGTCCGAGACGGCCGCCGGGATCCTATTGACGATCGCCGGGATGGAGCCTGTGCACAACGGCGAGTACGGCGTCATCGCCTCATCCAAGCCTCAGGCGGCCAAGACGTTCGGCAAGCTCAAGTCCATGATCGTCCAAGACCCGGACCTGCACGCATCCTGGGACGTGCTCACGAGCGTCATCATCCACCGCGAGACCGGCGCGACGATCATGGTCATCCCCTACTCAGAGGCGGCGACACAGAGCTGGCACTTCAACGTCTGCATCGTGGATGAGTACCACGTGCACAAGTCCTCGGCCGTCCTCGACGCGGTCATCTCCGGGCAGAAGTCGATCACCAACGCGCTCACGATCGTGATCACCACCGCCGGCCCCAAGCGTGAGGGGCCACTGTGGGATCTGATCCCCCTGTGGACGGCAGACCCGAACTCGTACGTCTACTGGCTCGGCGCGAAGGACACCGACAAGGCCACTGACCGCAAGGTCTGGCGCAAGATCAAGCCTATGACCTGGATCTCCATGGCGGACATGGAGGATCAATTCGGGTCGACAACGCGGCGATCGTTCGAGCGATACACACTCAACCGCTTCCCGAAGGATGACGCTCGCCCTGACCGCGCCCTGACATCACGGCAGATCTCTCGTTGCGTGAAACGGAAATCACAGTTCTCATTCGATCGCCCGTTCGCGGTCGGCGTCGACGGCGCGCAAGTAGGCGACGCGTTCGCCATCATCTGTGTCCAAGAGGATGGCGACGACGTCGACTTCAAGGAGTACGTATTCGATGACCCGCCCGAGGAGACCGGCTACTACGACCTGGTGCAGATTGAGGAACTCCTCGTCGAGATCTACGCGAAACAGCGACCGCTCGTAGCGATCGATCCGAGCCGCTTGCTGCTCATGGCACAGCACCTCGAGCAGACGTACCGCGTACCACTGGTCGGCGTGAAGCAGGACAACAAGGCGATGTGCCCGGCCGCAGCGCTGCTTCTGAACGCCGTGAAGTCCGGCCGCGCACGTCTCGGTGGCTGCCCGAAACTCGCCGAGCACCTGGGCAACGCCGTCCTCATCGAGCGTGAACCGCTCGGATCTCGGCTCGGTAGCACCGGTAAGGGTGAATCCAAGAAGCTCATCGACGCCGCGATCGCGGCCGCGATCGGCATGTACGCACTGGCGACCCAGCCCCCTCCGCGCAAGACCTTCGATGAGACCGAGGGGTTCTACTCAATCCCCATTTAGGCGACCTCGTGTGACACGTGCACCACGCTTGTCATGGCTAGAAGGGAGCCCATAGGATGCCCAGCCCGCTCACGCGAGTATTCGCGAGCTTCAGTCGCGTCGACTCGGCACCCACCTCAGTGCCGTACTTCTCACTCACAGGCAACTCCATCTCCAACCGCGCCGCCATCGACAAGGCCGGCGCGCTCATGTCGAACGCCTACATGACCGCCGAGCAGGCCAAGGCTCGAGCGCTCGGCTGCCTGCCCTCCAAAGTGTTCACCGACGGCGAACGCGGTCGCGAGAAGGTCTCGGACCATCCGCTCGCCGCTCTCGTGCACCGGCGCTGGAACCCGCTCATGACCGCGCAGGACGGATGGCAGTGGGTCTCGATCCGCCGTGACACGTTCGGCACCGCGTACGTCCGCGTCGAGTGGGATCGCGGAACCCCTGTCGCTCTTTGGCCGATCAATGTGCAGGTCGAGACCCTTTGGGATCCCGACGTCGCCGTGTCGCCTGTGCGCTACAAAGTCGCCGGCGGTGACAAGTTCACGCCTGCGAACACCTATCTGTCGCACGAGATCCTGTCGTTCAAGACCTGCATCTCCACCGACGGCGGCGTGACCGGGCGAAGCCTGGCCGAGCTCGCGGCCGCCGAGATCGGTCTGTCGATCGATCTCACACGCTTCTACGCCAACATCATCTCCAAGGGATTCAACCCCGGAGCCGTGCTCGAGACCGACGACGAGCTCTCGCTGCCTGAGGTACAGGCGCTCGCGAAGAAGAACGCCGCTGTGAGCGGATCCGGACACTCCGGCGAGTTGCGCATCTTCGACCGAGGGCTCAAGTACAAGGCGATCGGTCAGTCAATGGCGGAAGCCGACATCGTGAACCAGGAGACGTTCGTGCTGCAGTCGGTGGCACGCGCGGTCTACGTGCAGCCGAACAAGGTCATGGACTTCTCTCGCGCGACCTTCTCCAACATCGAAGAAGCCAACATCTCGTTCGTGACCGACACGATGACGAACGAGGTCACTGCGATCGAGTCGGAGCTCCACAAGATCCTCGTGGCGATGGGGCAGCCCCAGAACTACATCAAGTTCGACCTGCGCGGCCTGCAGCGCGGCGACTTCAAGAGCCAGATGGCCGGATTCAAGGACGGCGTCTACTCCGGCACGCTCAAGCGCTCGGAGATCCGCGAATGGATGGACCTGCCGTTCGAGGATGGATCCGATGAGCTACTACAGCCGGCCGCCTACTACACGATCGATCCGCAGACCGGTGATCTCAAACCTCTGCCGTCTTCGACGTCGGGATCGATCGATCCGCTCGCGCCGGTGCTCGCCGATGCCCGTGAGCGCATAGCTCTCCGCGCGTCCAAGGACGGCGACACACCCAAGACACGCGAGTTCGCCAGAACGGCGCTCGCTCCGGTGGCCCTCGCACACGAGGCGATGGGCCGCACATTCGACATCGACAGCGAAGTGAAGGAGTCCGTCAATGCGTCCTAACTGGTATCGCATCAGCACAGAAGCGCCAGGCCCGGCGATCATCTATCTCTACGGCACGATCGGGCAGGACTGGTGGGGCGAGGGCAACTCAGCGCTCGACTTCGCCAAAGAGCTCGACGAGCTCGGGGGCCGCGACATAGAGCTGCACATCAACTCGGGCGGCGGTGACGTGTTCGAGGGCTACGCCATCTACTCCGCGATCAAGCGCTACTCAGGCAAGGTCACGTCGTACAACGACGGTCTCGCCGCATCCGCCGCATCCTTCATTGCGCTCGCAGCGGACGAGTACGTGGTCGCTGAGGCGTCATTCACGATGATCCACAAGGCGTGGACGTTCGCCCTTGGCAACTCGATCGAGCTCGCTGATGTCATCGGCAAACTCGAGGCGATCGACGAACAGCTCGTAGGGATCTACTACCGCAACTCGGACAAGGACGCGGACGAGATCCGCGATGCCATGGCCGCCGAGACGTGGCTCACCGCCGAACAGGCTGTCGAGTGGGGCTTCGCTTCCGGAATCGATGAAGGCCTCAAGGCCGCAGCGTCCATCTCCCCGGATCTCGCGAAACAGTACGCACACGTCCCGGACAGCGTCGCGATCGTCGATTGTGACATGCCCGCGATTATCGAACTCGTTAGTGACGCCGACGCGCAGGAGCCGACGGCGGAAGACGCCCCGCAGGAGCAGGGCGCCGCACGCACAGTGGCACTCGCATCCGGAGTCTACACACTGAAGGAGTAGCAGATGAAGACCAGTATCCAGATCTACAACCGTATCCAGGCTCTGCGCAAGGATCAGGCCGCCGTCCCGAGCGATGCCGAGAATCGCGAAGAGCAGCTCTTCACCATCCAGGGTCAGATCGCCGAGGCTGAGCTCCAGCTAGCTGAATCCCTCGAGGCCGAGGACAAGGCCCGTGCCGCGTTCCAGACCGCCGGCGGTCTCGTCACAGCTTCCACCGTGCTCAGCATGGGCGAGCAGGCATTCGGTCCGCGCGCCGAGTTCAAAGGTCTCGAGCCCGGCTTCCGCGCGGCCATCACCATCCCTGCCGGCCCCGGGATCACCGATCCCAGTTTCCCGGCCGCACTCGACTACCCGCGCGGCTTCGCCGAGACGCTCATGCAGGCCCCCACGGACGGCGCGGTCACGTTCCTGCGGCGCGGCACCAACACCAACGCGGCCGCTCAGTGGAAGGACGCGGACGGTGCGAAGGCGGAGTCCAGCTACGTCTACACCGAGGCGACCGCACCGCTGACCTGGATTGCGCATCACACGCCGATCGCCAAGACCGAGGCCTCTGACTGGGGCCAGCTCGACGCGATCGTCCGCGGCGAGATGATGGTCGGGCTCAGCCAGGCCAAGAGTCGCGCCGCGCTCGTTGGCACGAATGCTGCCGGCATCGTCGGCGTCATCAACACGGTCGACTGCCTCACCTACACCAAGAAGGAGGCCGACAACGTCTACGACACCATCCGTCGTCAGGCGACGTACGTGTACCTCACGTCCGGATTCATGCCGACGCACGTCGCTATGACCTCGGCGGTCAAGGAGGAGCTCGACCTCCTCAAGGGCGACGACGGCCACTATCTGGCCATCAACATCGGCGACCACGTGTGGGGTCTCCAGATCGTTATCGACAACGGTCTCCTCGTCACGGACACGCACGTGCGCAACGGCACTGTGGTCTACTCCCCGATCGGTGCGACCTGGTACACGAAGGAGGCCGACAACGTGGAGATCGGTCTGGTGAACGACCAGTTCACCAAGAACGCCTACACGCTGCTGGCCGAAGGCCGCAACGCGATGGCCGTCAAGTACCCGGATGCGTTCTGCTACTGCCAGGACGCGATCAATGCTGTGTTGGTGTAGGCGGATGAAAACCTACACGAGCGAGAAGCGCGTTGAGCGCAACGGTAGGCTCGTCGCCTACGCGGGCGAGACCATGCTCGAGGATGAGGCCAAGAGGCGCGGTCTCATCAGCGAGAAGGCTACCGACAAGAGCCAGAAGAAGGCACCCAGCAAGGGGTAGGTCCACGGCCGATCTCCGAGCATAGAGACCTTTCAGGTTGCAGGACCCTCCGGTGTCGACCGGAGGGTCCTGCTGGTTCATGGGATGGGTGACGCGCGCGGCAAGATGGGCTCATGAGCAAGCCTGCTGACAAACTCCCCCGCTCAGTCCGTCGCCGACCGAAAGAATCGGCCGAGGACTGGCGCAAGCGTGTCCTCGGCCATCTCCGACGGAACATGCCGGAGGCCGCACGCAAGGGTCTCGAGCGGGCAGAGAAGGCGCGCGGATGGTGAAGCGAATGTACTTCACGGAGTTGGTTGACGGGGAACCGTTGCCCGACGGCGCAGTGCCGCTCGTACCGCATATCTCGCTCGACCTCACCGAATCTGAGGCGTGCGGGCAGTATCAAGAAGAAGACCCTTCTCCGCCGTCCAGTTTATGCGCTGTGTGGGTGGACACCACAGACGATCGTCACGCGAAGCTCGCGGAGTCTCACGACGATATGGGGGCGATGTAGATGACTTGGTTGCTGAACGCCCCAACCACCGCGCCGTCCGTTCAGTCCCGATGGGGCGGCGCTAATTGGCAAGCATACGGCGACAAGCGGCACAGGCTATACAACACTAGCGCGGGGCAAATGTCTGCGTCTTGGTTCGGGCAGTACGCCGACAGGGAGACAGACCAGAAGATGTGCGCGACCGTGAACCACAATCTCTCAGACGGGGCTCACGAAGTCGTCTATCTCGGACTTCGCGCTCAGACCATCAACTTCAGCACCTACTACCAAACATCCAATACCTATTGGTGCCGCTTGCTGGTGTACTCCGACAAGATAAGCTTCTACGTCTACAAAGCAACTGGCGGGGCGTTCACCGCGCTGGGCAACACGGGATATATCTACGCGCAAGAAAGCGGGTTCGGCCGAGTCGAGTTCGCCGTGACAGGCTCCGCGCTGAGTATCCTGTACAACGGCGTGGAGGTCTGGGACGCCAACGACTCGGCCTGTACCGAGGGATTCCAAGCAACGCACCACCAAGGAAGGAGCGGCTACAGCCACATCGGAACGCTGACCATTAGTGACCTGATGTGGAGCAACAACCCGACTGTGGACATAGACCCGTATCTCGCAGAGTTCCTAGTGTCAACGGGCGTTCGGCAAGGCGGCATCGGTCGCGGGATCGGTCGCGGAATCCTGATAGGAAGGTAGGCCTGAATGTTCTTCCCTGGCGTCAAAGACGCGGCCCTGGTGCTGGCGTTCCCCATTGAGGCGACGGACGGGTCCGGCAGAGTCACGGCACCCACAGGGCTCACCGTGATCGCTGGCAAGTGGAATGGGGCCGTGAAGCCCGAAGAGACCAGTCCGATCGCCGACACGCCGACACTTGTCGGATCGCTCTGGTATCTGCTCGTGACCGCCGAGGAGAACACCCACGACCGCATGGCCATCGACATCGTGTGCGATGAGGGCACACAGGTCCTAGAGATCGTCAACAACCTGGACGCATTCAAGGCATCGGGGTTCGCCATCGCCGAGGAGGAGGGCGACACGCTCATCAACCACCTCACCAAGCTGGACGGGGACGGCAGCATCGATCCCGCCGGCACGGCGATCGGCGTAGCCACGGCCGGGAGCTCGCTGATGCTCTTCCTGGCGACCGACACCAGCTTCGCCACAGCGAAGCGCAGGACGACTGCAGCCTCAGACGGCACATGGTCGCTGCACGTGGCACCGGGAACCTGGACGCTGCGCGTCACCTTGGACGATCACTACGACGCGGCAGACGGCGACTCAGCGATCACGAGGACGATCATCATCGAATAGCGCGAGTGACACTCCCCCGAAGATGGTCTCAGGCCATCCAAGGAGCAGGGTATGACACTCGAACTCACACCGATCGTCATCGACGACGACCACTACTTCACCATCGCGGAGTTCCGGGCACATGTCTCCAACCTCTCCCCGAACGTGACCGACGCCGAGATCGAGGACCTGCGCGATCACATCGAGGGCGTGTTCGAGGACGCTGCCGGCAGGGCGTTCATCGTCCGGGAGAAGAGTGAACGTCTCCGGGGCGACGGCACCGCGACCTATCTCCTCGGCGAGTACGACGCATGCGAGCTCGTGTCAGTCACCGTCGACAGCGTCGCGATCGCGGATGCACTGGTCGATGAGGCGGGAATGCTCGAGATGCCGGCGGCCGTCGCCGTCAACGCGGCGATCCTAGTGACCTACACGTATGGCCTCGACCCGGCACCACGCCAACTCAAGCGACTGGCCCTTCTGGCCGCTGAGTCCATGGTCGGATCCAGCTCGATCGACGCACGCGCCACAGGACAACAGTCCGAGTTCGGCTACATCAAGTACTCGGTCGCCGGCCGTGACGGCGCGTTCGGGATCCCGGAGGTAGACGCGTTCCTCTCACGTGACCCGAAGATGGGCGGCTACGGCGTCAGACGGCATGTGATCGCATGAACCCGATCGCCGTCGCCAACGCCGTCAAGGAGCTCGTGACCGCCGCATCCGGTAAGGATTGCGTCCTGGGGCAGCCGCACTTTCCACCAACCGGTGACGACACCTGGATCGGTCTCTTTCTGGATTCAGAGTATGACGAGGAGCTGACCAACGGACCGCCTGACGAGACGCTCTCTCTTTCGATCTTCACGCTCGCCACTCTCGTTGGTGACACAGCCGGTGCGATTTCGACGCTCACGACCATCACCACTCGCGCGGAACTCATCAAGACGGCCTTCGAGACGGACCCGACCCTTGGCGGGCTTGCACAACACACCAAGGTCAAAGCGATCAAGAGACAGCCAGTCCCGGCATCTGAAAACGCGTGGGTCGCCGCCGCCGAGATACAGATCGAAGTTCGTGATCAGTAGGTGGGCAGACCGTCCGGAGCGCTGGGTGACACCGAAAGGATGATGGGTGCCATGAGCAAGGCATACGACATAACGACAGCAGCTCGAGGAGAGATCCGCACCGGTGGTGCGGTCGTCAAGTACGACCTCGATGCCGGCAGGATGCCCGACGGAGTGAACCCGCTCGTGCTCGAGCATCTGATCGGGAACGGTATCGCCGTTCCGGTCAAGAAGACGACTCCTAAGAAGGGGGCACAGCAGTGAACAGGGCACTCGCACTCGTAGGCGTGGCCGAGCAGGACGACAAGGCCACAGCCGCCACCAACCCGGACTACTGGCACGGGGTTCTTCCCGGCAGCCGTATGGTCTCAGAGGAACTCACCAACCAGCCCGACGACGTGACGACGGGCCTCGCCGGCATCACACACTACTATCGCGAGGGCCTCGCTCCCGTCGTGGGCTTCAACACCCGAGCCTTCAAGCAGGCGATCGGGATCTACCTCAAGGGCATCTTCGGCAATGTCTCGACGACTGGCGCCGAGGCACCATACACGCACGTGTTCACAGCAGGGGACTCGATCCCATGGCTCACCTTCTTCTCCAAGCTCGACACCCATCTGGTCAACGCCACGGGCTGCAAGCTCGACACACTTGAGATCAAGTGGGACGGCTCCAAGCCGATCGAGATCATCGTCGCGTCAGCAGGCATCGGCTCCGGGCGCCCCGCGTCCATCACCGTGCCCACAGCTGACGAGAGCCGCGGGGACTACTACCTGCCGGTGGGCGGCACGTACAAGGTCGACGTCGACGGCGCGACACCTGTCGCAGCCGAGGTGCTGGGCGGCTCCATCAAGCTCTCGCGCAGTCTCGTGGTCGACTACGCCTCCGCGAGCGTCATGCCGACGCACGTGGGCGAGGGCGGCCTCACGGTAGACATCGGCATCTCTGTCCGCGTGGACGACATGACCGACTACGACGCCATCATCGATGGCGCAGACGGCAAGGAGACCTCGGTCACCGGTAGCTTCGAGATCACCTTCGTGGCGGGCACCGAGAGTCTGAAGTTCGAGAGCTCGCGTGTGCCCTTCACCGCGTCCCCACCGACCGCCGACTCCAAGGGCGGCTCAGTGAGCCTCGACCTGTCCGGCTGGGCGCTCATCGCCGCTGGCGAGACCACGCCTATCACCGCAACGCTCATCAACAGCGTCGCGACGTACTAGGCAGTCAGGCAAGCAAGAGAGGAGCTCCACAGATGGCAGTCACAAAGGCACGGATCGTGTGGATGGACGAGGACAAGGAAGACACGATCGTCGCCGTCACGGCTGGCGACAAGATGCGCGGGAAGCGTGACCTCGGCAAGGACGCCGATCAGGGCGACTCCTTCGCGCACATGGTCTTCCTGGCAGCGAAGCGCAACAGCATCGCCGGTGCCGAGAACGTCGAGGGCCGCGACGCCGAGTACGACTGGTACGACCAGATCGCCGAGATCGATCTCGTGATTCCGGACGAGGTCGAGGACGAGGGGGAAGGGACCGCGACGCCCGCTTCGTAGCGGCCGTCGCTCTCTCCACAGGCCAGCCGATAGGCGACCTCCTCGATCTGCTGGGCCTGGACAGGCATTGGCCTGAAGTGTTCGACGAGATGCTCGATCTGCTCGAGACGAGAAAGACGCAGACCGACGTAGGTGCAGTGGTCACCGCGCTACAGGCGCGAGTGAAGAGGAGGTGATCCGGTGGCCGAAGTGAACGTGGCGAGCTTCGGCGGCCGGATGATCATCCACACTCACGGTCTCCGCGAGTTCTCGAAGGACATAGGCGGAGCCCCGAAAGAGGTTCGCAAGGCGGTCGCCGCCAACATGCGCCAGGCGGCCGAGCCGATCGCCAAGAGCGCTCAGTCCCACGCCCGCGCGATCTCGTTCTCAGGAGACTTCGCTGCCTCCATCAAGATAGCCGGCGGCCGCAGCGGCGTGTCCCTGGTCGCTTCCGACAAGGCTGCAGGCCCCATCGACTTCGCGAGGCCCGGAGCCCGCGGCCTCTCAGGCAAGTGGGCAGGCAAGCCGATCGGCGTCCCCGACGGGTCGCCCTCACGCGCACTCTACCCCGGCATCGAGGACAGCATCGATGAGGTGGCGCAGAACCTCTCCGACGTCATAGACGCCGTCACGAACGACTACGACCGCGTGTACGCCACGCAGGACTCGAGGTGATCGCGTGGGCCGCTCCGGTGTACGCATAGCGATCGCTTCTGACTTCGATCCCCGCGGGTTCATCGCGGCGGAGGGCCGCTCCGACAAGTTCCGGGAGCGGCAGCTCGCCAACTCCAACACCGTCGGCGGCGCATGGGTCAAGGCGGGACAAGGCATACAGGTCGTCGGCCAGCGCATAGGCGACGTGAGCCGCACCGCCGTCCACACGGGCGACGCGATGACTCGAGGTCTCACCCTCCCGATCATCGGCATAGGCGGCGCTGCAGTCGCCACGGCCGTCAGCTTCGAGTCCGCATTCGCGGGCGTGGAGAAGACCGTCGACGGCACCGCCGAGCAGATGGCGGGTCTCGAGCAGGGCATCCGCGACATGGCCAAGGAGCTGCCGACGTCCCGCGAGGAGATCGCGGGCGTGGCGGAGGCCGCCGGCCAGCTGGGGATCCAGACTGAGAACGTGCTGTCGTTCACGCGCACCATGGTGGATCTCGGCGAGGCGACCAACCTCGGCGCCACCGAGGGCGCGACAGCGCTCGCGAGATTCGCCAACGTGACCGGGATGAGCCAGGACAAGTTCGACCAGCTCGGCTCCTCGATCGTGGCGCTCGGCAACAACATGGCCACCACGGAGTCTGAGATCGTGGACATGTCGCTGCGTATCGCAGGTGCAGGCGTGCAAGTGGGCATGACAGAGCACCAGACGCTCGCTCTCGCCACTGCACTGTCTTCTGTGGGCATAGAGGCCGCTGCAGGTGGTACGGCCATCAGCAAGACCATGATCGGCATAGAGGCCGCCGTGCAGAAGGGCGGCGAAGAGGTAGAGCTCTTCGCGCAGACAGCCGGCATGGGCGCGGACGAGTTCGTCGAGGCGTGGCAGACGGATCCGGCCAAGGCGCTCAACTCCGTCGTGGTCGGACTCGGCAACATGGAAGCACAGGGCGGGTCGACGCTGAAGCAGCTCGAGCTCCTGGGCATCACCGAGGTACGCCAGCGCGATGCTCTCCTGCGTGCCGCCGGTGCCGGTGACCTTCTGGCCAAGGCGTTGCGGATCTCCGGCGACGCGTGGGAGGAAGGCGGCGCGCTGGCCGACGAGGCCGCGAAGCGCTACGAGACCACCGAGGCGCAACTGCGGATCCTGAAGAACCAAGTCACGGACGTGGCGCTCACGTTCGGTGAGGCGCTGATCCCGGCCGTGCGTGAAGCCGTGGACGCGGCCAAGCCGATGATCGAGACCGCGGCCGAGCTCGCGCAGAAGTTCGCCGACTTGGACCCCGAGCAGCAGAAGAACATTCTCAAGTGGGTCGCGATCGCCGCCGTTGCAGGACCGGCGCTCTCCGCACTCGGCCGTATCGGCCTGGGCGTCGAGGCGCTCACCAAGCTAGTCGGCACGAGCGTCGTGGGCGTCGGCAAGATGATCGACGGTCTTGGGCGTCTCAGGCAATCCAGTGTAGGAAAATCTGTGATCGCAGGACTGGACACCGTTCGTCTCAAGGCGTGGCAGGC
>JAQIBK010000305.1 GCA_027859125.1 Actinomycetota bacterium
CTCATGGCCGCGCTCGAACTGCCCGGTGCGTCCGTCGGCACTCTGTACTTCTTGCATGTGATCGACGATTCCCTCAGCGGCGACAAGAAGCGCAAAGCCGAGGAGGGCGCAGATTTCCAGCTGGGCAACTGGATCGAACTCGCTGCCGAGCAGGGGATCACCGCCCGGGCGGTCATCCGACAAGGTGACCCGAGGCGCGAGGTCCTGCGTGAGATGAACGAGCGACGCGCCACCGGTGTGATAGTCGGAAATCGTGGTCGCAATGTTCTTCAGGAGGCCATGCTCGGAAGTGTTTCCATGACGATCATGCGTCTAGCGTCCTGTCCTGTAATGGTTGTGCCGTAAGCGAAGGAGTCAAATGCCCCGTCGCGACGACATCAAGAAGATTCTGGTGATCGGCTCAGGGCCGATCGTCATAGGCCAAGCGTGTGAGTTCGACTATTCCGGCGCGCAGGCGTGCAAGGTCCTGAGAGACGACGGCTACGAGGTCGTGCTCGTCAACAGCAATCCGGCGACGATCATGACCGATCCCGGCCTCGCGCACAGAACCTATGTGGAGCCCGTGACGCCTGAGTTCGTTGAGAAGGTCATCGCTATCGAGAAGCCCGATGCGCTGCTTCCGACTCTGGGCGGTCAGACGGGCCTCAACTGCGCTGTCGGTCTCGCTGAGTCAGGCGCACTGGAGCGCCACGGCGTCGAGTTGATCGGTGCCACGCTCGAAGTGATCCAGAAAGGCGAGGACCGCAAGCTCTTCGCCCAAGCGATGGAACGCATCGGGCTCGACGTCCCGCAGAGCAGGTACGCTTACTCGGTCAAAGATGCCGAAGTGGCAGTGGCCGAGCTTGGCTTCCCGATCATCGTGCGCCCGTCGTTCACTATGGGCGGTGCAGGCGGCGGAATCGCCTACAACATCGATGAGCTGCGCGAGATCGTCTCTGGTGGCGTGGCCCTCTCGCCGACGAGCGAAGTGCTGATCGAGGAGAGCGTGATCGGTTGGAAAGAGTTCGAGATGGAGGTCATGCGCGACCGGAACGACAACACGGTCATCGTGTGCTCGATCGAGAACTTCGACCCCATGGGCGTGCACACCGGCGACTCCATCACGGTCGCGCCGGCGCAGACGCTCACCGACCGCGAGTACCAGATCATGCGCGACGCCTCGATCGCCATCATGCGCGAGATCGGCGTGGAGACCGGCGGCAGCAACGTGCAGTTCGCGGTCAACCCTGCCGACGGCCGCCTCGTGGTCATCGAGATGAATCCGCGCGTCAGTCGCTCCTCGGCGCTCGCGTCCAAGGCGACCGGCTTCCCCATCGCCAAGTTCGCGGCCAAGCTCGCCGTGGGCTACACGCTCGACGAGATCCCCAACGACATCACGCGCAAGACGCCGGCGTGCTTCGAGCCCAGCATCGACTACACCGTGGTCAAGGTGCCCCGCTTCGCGTTCGAGAAGTTCGTCGGCACGGACACGACGCTCACAACGCGCATGAAGTCCGTGGGCGAGGCCATGGCGATCGGCCGCACGTTCTCTGAGGCGCTCGGCAAGGCCATGCGTTCCCTTGAGAATGGCCGAGGAGGTCTCGGAGCCGACGGTCCCGAGCACTTCGACGAGAACAAGTTCGAGGCCAAGCTCGCCACGCCGACCGAGGAGCGCATCTTCTACTTGGCCGAGGCGTTCCGCCGCGGTCGCAGCATGGCCGACGTGCACGATCTGACCCGGATCGATCCGTGGTTCCTGGCGCAGATCGAGCGTGTCATCGGCGTTGAGAACTCGATCAAGGGTCGAGAGCTGTCGTCGCTCGACTATTCGGAGATGCACAAAGCTAAACGGCATGGTCTGTCCGACGTGCAGATCGCGTATCTGACCGGTGCCAAAGAGTCAGAGGTCCGTGCGGCACGGATCGACCTGGGCGTGAAGTCCACGTTCAAGGCTGTCGACACCTGTGCTGCAGAGTTCGCCGCGGGAACGCCGTACTACTACAAGACGTACGAGGACGAGGACGAGGTCGCTCCTGCGACCAAGCCGCGCGCAATGATTCTGGGTGCGGGCCCCAACCGCATCGGGCAGGGCATCGAGTTCGACTACTGCTGCGTTCACGGTGCCTACGCACTCGCCGAGATGGGTTACGAGACGGTCATGGTCAACTGCAACCCGGAGACAGTCTCGACCGACTACGACACGAGCGACCGCCTCTACTTCGAGCCTCTCACGTTCGAGGACGTCATGGATATCGTTGCGGCCGAGAAGCCTGAGGGCGTCGTCGTGACGTTCGGCGGACAGACACCGCTCAAGCTCGCTCACGCCCTCAAGGACGCCGGCGTGCCGATCATGGGCACCAGCCCCGAGGCCATCGATCTGGCCGAGGACCGCAAGCTCTTCTCGGCGGTGCTCGACAAGCTCGGGATCGCGTATCCGGAAGCCGGAACCGCCAACACCTTCGAAGAAGCCATTCTGGTCGCAAGGCGCATCGGCTTCCCGCTGCTCGTGCGACCCAGCTACGTGCTGGGCGGGCGCGGCATGGTCATCGCCTACAACGAGGACTATCTCGAGCGCTACATGGCCGAGGCCGTGAGCATCTCGCCAGACCATCCGGTGCTGCTCGACCGTTTCCTCGAGGGTGCGATCGAAGTTGACGTTGACGCCGTGTGCGATACCGAGACGGTCTACGTCGGTGGCGTCATGGAGCACATCGAGGAGGCCGGGATCCATTCCGGCGACTCCGCGTGCTGTATCCCGCCGTTCTCTCTGGGCCAGGACACGGTCCATGAGATTCGCGGTCATGCGAGAGCCCTGGCGATGGAGTTGGGCGTCTGCGGACTCATGAACGTGCAGTTCGCCGTCAAGGACCAGACGGTCTACGTGATCGAGGTCAATCCTCGCGCATCCCGCACGGTGCCTTTCGTCAGCAAGGCGACGGGAGTACCACTCGCGAAGGTCGCCGCTCGTGTGATGGCCGGTCAGAAGCTCACTGAGATTGGCCTGCCCGATGAGACCCGCGAGCTCGGGCGCTACTGCGTCAAGGAGGCTGTCATGCCCTTTGGCCGGTTCCCTGGTGCCGACAGCGTTCTCGGACCGGAGATGAAGTCGACAGGCGAGGTGATGGGCGTTGCGGCTGACTTCCCGGCAGCCTACGCCAAGTCCCAACTGGCCATCGACTACTCGCTGCCGATCACCGGCACTGCATTCGTCTCGGTCTGTGACCGTGACAAGCGCTCGATCGTGCCGATCGTGAAGCACCTGCACCTTCTGGGCTTCGAGATCATCTCGACCAAGGGCACGGCGCGCACGATACGTGCAGCCGGGATCCCCGTGCGTGAGGTCCTCAAGAAGCACGAAGGACGTCCGAATATCGTGGACGCGATGAAGAATGGCGAGGTTCAGCTCGTTATCAACACACCATTTGGTCAGGAAACACGCTCAGACGGCTATCACATCCGCGCTGCGGCGATTCAGCACGGTGTTCCGAACATCACCACTATTCCGGCCGCCAACGCCGTAGTGAGCGGCATAGAGGCGATCATCGAGGAGCGTCTCGACGTGATCGCCCTCCAGGACTTCGAGGGGGCCGACGAGTGACGGGTTGTTGCGGAGCAGGGGAGAAGGGCCACGCGGGCGAGCGTCCGTCGCTCGAGCGCGTCGACGTGCTCAGCAACGAGCGCATCGCTGAGGGCGTCGGGCTCATGATCCTCCATGCTCGTCACACAGCCAGTCTCGTTGAACCCGGTCAGTTCGTGCATCTGCGAGTCGACAAGGGTCGCGACTTCATCCTGCGTCGGCCATTCAGTGTGCATCGCGCTCGCGGTGAGCAGATCGAGATCCTGTATCAAGTGCTCGGTCAGGGAACGCTCGCCATGGCAGAGCTGTCGTGTTCCGACGATATCGATCTGATCGGCCCGCTCGGGCATGGGTGGGATGTGCCTGCCGACGTGAATCATGCGCTTCTCGTGTCGGGCGGACTCGGCGCCGCGCCACTGGGCGGACTGGCCGAGAAGCTCGCTCGTGAGGGAGTCGCGGTCACATGCGCCATGGGAGCGCCCACGCAGGAGCGCCTGGTGGGACTCGACGTTTTCGAAGCAGTGGCCAGGCGTGTCGTTATCGCGACCGACGATGGCTCCGAAGGCGAGCTGGGCTTCGTGACCGGTCCTGTTGAGAGACTGCTCGCGGAAGGCTCATTCGATATCGTCTACGCGTGCGGGCCCGAGGTCATGCAACGGGCGGTCGCTGCGATGTGCGCTGAAGTCGGCGTGAGGTGCCAGGTTTCACTTGAGCGTCTCATGGCCTGCGGGATCGGGGCTTGCCTGTCATGTGTCGTTACCACCAAGGACGGACTCAAGCGTGCATGCGTCGAAGGCCCTGTATTCGACGCCGAGGAGGTGTGCTGGGATGTGTCTGAGATTCCCCCAAAACATTAGACGGCCACTCCGCGCCGCTCGAATCGAGGTGTGCTCGTGACCGGTTCGCCCGACATGAGTGTCGTGATCGGATCACTGACGCTTCGCAACCCCGTTCTCACCGCCTCGGGTACGTTCGCCTCCGGGCGAGAGTACGCGGATTTCGTGGATCTCTCCAGGCTTGGTGCCGTTGTGACCAAGGGTGTGTCTCTCAAGCCATGGGCGGGAAACGCCAGTCCACGAATCGCCGAGACGGCATGCGGCATGCTCAACTCCATCGGGCTTCAGAACCCCGGCCTCGCCGTGTTCACGCAGAAGGATCTGGGCTGGCTGGAGACGCAGGACGTGCCAGTGATCGTGAACGTCTCTGGCCACACTGTCGATGAATACGCGGAGATATGCCGCAGGCTCGACAGCGATTCTCGCGTGGATGCGTTCGAGATCAACATCTCGTGCCCCAATGTGGACGCCGGTGGGATGGTCTTTGGTACCTCGTGTCCAGATGCTGCATCCGTGGTCAGTGCCTGTCGGGCGGCGACATCCAAAACCCTCATCGTCAAGTTGAGCCCTAATGTTACTGATAACACCGAGATCGCTCGTGCGTTTGTCGACGCGGGCGCCGATGCAGTGAGTTTGATCAATACGCTGCTCGGCATGGCCATCGATATCGAGAAGCGTCGTCCCAAGCTCGCTCGTGTTGTCGGGGGGCTTTCAGGGCCTGCGATCAGGCCCGTGGCCTTGCGCATGGTGTGGCAGGTTGCGAACGCTGTGGATGTCCCGGTCATCGGAATGGGCGGGATCACCAACTCACGAGATGCGGTTGAGTTCATGCTCGCTGGCGCGACCGCCGTTGCGGTGGGGACGGCGAACTTCGTCGACCCGACAACCACCATGCGTGTCGTTGACGGACTCACGGAGTACGCGCGCTCAGAGGGACTTGTCAGGGTCGAGGAGCTGATCGGCGCGCTTGAGACCTGAGCGTGAATCGAGCGGGAAGGCGGGACAGATGCGGGACAGGATCATAGTTGCCCTGGAAACCGACGCTGGAGGCGCTGCGGAACTGACGCAGGAGTTGTCCGGTGTCGCGGAGGTCGTCAAGGTCGGAATGACTCTCTACTATGCCGAGGGACCGCGAATGGTGCGGCTCATGCATGAGGCCGGGTTCAAAGTGTTCGTCGACCTGAAACTGCACGACATACCGCACCAGGTCGAGGGAGCCGCTCGTGAGGTCGCCAAGCTGGGATGTGCAATGTTCACGGTGCACGCAGCTGGTGGTCGGGCGATGATGGAGGCCGCAGTGCGCGGGGCACGCGCAGGAGCACAAGCCGCAGGAGTCGAAACACCTGCGGTGCTCGCCGTCACGGTTCTGACCAGCATGGATGATGTGGCACTCCATGACATTGGAGTTGATGCCGCGGCCCACGAGCAGGTGGCCCGACTGGCTGATCTGGCCCGGATCTCCGGTGTGGACGGCGTGGTGTGCTCTCCAAATGAGGCGGCAGCCATGCGCGAGCTCATGCGTTCGAATGCGCTCGTCGTCACGCCCGGCGTGAGACCGTCGTGGAGTTCCGCCGGAGATCAGGCGAGAATCGCCACACCCGCTGCGGCGGTTGAGTCCGGCGCCTCGCATCTGGTGGTCGGTCGACCGATCACCGGGGCCGACGACCCGGCGGATGCTTTCAATCGAATACTGCAGGAAGGTTGGCCCAATGCATAACGATCGCTTCGCATCGCTCACTCAGAAGGAAGTGCACGACTCTCTCGTGCAGGCGGGAGCCATTCTCTCTGGTCATTTCGTCCTGACCAGCGGAAGGCACTCGGACAAATATGTGCAATGTGCGCGAGTCCTCGAGGATTCCGTGTTGACCACGAAGCTTGCGCAGGCGGCCGTGGCCGCGCTTCCGGAGCAGCGGATAGATAGGGTGGCTTCGCCGGCGGTGGGTGGCATCATCATCGGATTCGCGGTCGCTCAGGCTCTAGGGGTCAAGTTCATCTTCACCGAGCGGGAGCAGGGGGTCATGACCCTTCGCAGGTCGTTCGATGTACCCGCCGGTTCCCGCGTGCTCGTGGTCGAGGACGTTGTAACCACGGGGGGATCTGTCCGCGAGGTCATCGATCTGATAGAAGCCGCAGAGGCCGAGGCGGTCGGGGTCGTGTCGATCATAGATCGTGGCGGGGACAAGAAGTTCGACGTCGAACTGCAGTCTCTACTTCGACTTGAGGTTGAGTCATGGGAGCCAGCGTCTTGTATGCAGTGCTCGTCCGGGGTGCCGGTCGACTCGCCGGGAAGCAGACGCCTGGCCGTCAAGTGACTTGGCATCCCCGCAGGTCAGGGGTATCATCGAAAGTGGAGGTCGGTTGAAACCACGCGGCGAATGTGTCTACAATCATCGCGTTCGGCAAAGCTGGGCCTAGGACTTGTGACGACGAGGAGGAACCATGGCACTTCCAAATCTATCCGATGAAGACCGCAAGAAGGCGCTAGCCAAGGCAGCCGAGGCTCGCCAGAAGCGTGCTGCACTTCGTGCCAAAATCAAGGATGGAGACATGACGTTCGTCGATGTCATGAGCAAGTCCGACGATCCCATCGTTGCTCGCATGAAGGTTGCCACGCTGCTCGAGAGTCTTCCCGGGTACGGAAAGGCGAAGGCAGCCAAGATCATGACTGAACTGGAGATATCCGAGAGCCGTCGCGTTCAGGGTCTGGGAAGCCGTCAGCGTGATGCTCTCATGGCGCGACTGGGCTGATCCTGAGCGATTCCTCGTCTCGCTCAACGCCTTCTGACGGCGGGTTGATGCGCACAGGTAACCTCTACATAATCTCCGGCCCTTCCGGGACCGGCAAAGGGACCCTTGTCCAGGAGTTGCTGAGCAGGGTTCCTGATATCTGGGTCTCTGTCTCAGCCACCACGCGGCCTCCTCGGCCCGGAGAGATAGAGGGAGTGCACTACTTCTTCAAGTCGGTATCTGAGTTCGATGAACTGATCGAGAACGACGGACTCTTGGAGTGGGCGGAGGTCCACGGCAATCGGTACGGCACGCCCATCGCTGCTGTTCGTGACATGATGGACAAAGGGGCTCAGGTCATTCTGGAGATCGATCCTCAGGGTGCGATGCAGGTCCTGGCGCGAATCCCGGAGTCGCGGCTGGTCTTCATAAAACCCCCGTCTTTCGAGGAGCTGCGGCGTCGACTCGAAGGGCGCGGAAGCGAGACTCCTGAGCAGATCGAGTTGCGTCTGCGCACCGCCGAGATAGAAATGAAGTTTGAGGGAAAGTACGATGTTGTGGTAAACAATGACGACGTACATCGCGCGACGAACGAGATCGTCGCTTTCATCGACTCCTGTGCCAACGACAAGAAGGAAGCCTGACTCATGGTCATTAAGCCTGAGATCGACGTACTGCTGTCCAAGGTAGATTCCAAGTACACGCTCTGCACTGTCGCCTCGCGTCGCGCTCGACAGATCAACGACATGGTGCACGGCGTGCGCGATCAGGCGGTCCTCACGTTGGCACCCACGCAGATCGCCCAGCTCACCAGCACCAAGCCGCTGACCCTCGCTCTGGAGGAGATCGCAAGCGGTGACGTCTCCTACGAGCGGGTCGTCGACAGCTTCAAGTAGTCATACGCGCATGTTCGAGCGGGCCGTACTCGTTCACTATCATGAGATAGGCCTCAAAGGTCGCAACCGCGCCAAGTTCGAGCGCATGCTGCTGGACAACATCGCAGCATCGCTCACTGATATCCCTGAGGCTCGTGTTGAAAAGATATCGAGTCGACTTCTTGTGCGCTTCGACGTCAGTGAGCGCGTGTTCGACATCGCCGAGATCGATCGCATTACCGAGCGCGTGGCAATGCAACCCGGGGTTGCGTACGCGGCGCCTGTGTTCATCTCATCCAAGATCGAGCATGACATGAACGCCGCCGCTCTTCTTGCCCTGCGTGAGGCAGGAGCTGGGGACAGCTTCAGGATCGAGGCGCGTCGCTCCAACACGAGCCATCCGATATCCAGTCTGGATATGAACATCGCCATCGGACAGCACGTGGTCGACGAGACGGGACTCGCCGTCAATCTCGGGAAGCCGGAGATCACCGTGTGGATCGAGGTCGTTCAGGGAGAGTCCTACATATTCTCCAGAAAGTTCCCCGGTTCCGGCGGCCTGCCCGTCGGCAGTGGCGGCAAGGTCATCTCCCTTTTGTCATCGGGCATCGACTCACCGGTCGCCTCGTGGAGATTACTCAAGCGCGGAGCTGTGGTGGTCGGGCTCCATTTCTCTGGCCGACCACAGACGGATGATCGCTCAGAGCACAATGTCGCCCAGATCGGCGAGGTGCTGCAGCGCTATGGTGGCGTTGGCCGCATCTACTTCGTCCCATTCGGCGATCTTCAGCGTGAGATATCCCTCATGTGTCCACCGGATCTGCGAGTGCTCCTGTACCGCCGCCTGATGATCCGGGTAGCCGAGGTGGTCGCCAAACGTGAGGGCGCGCTGGCACTGGTGACGGGCGAGTCCTTGGGTCAGGTGGCGTCGCAGACGCTCGAGAACATCCGTGCGGTTGACGATGCTGCGACTCTTCCGATACTGCGTCCCCTCATCGGCATGGACAAGGTCGAGATCATTCGAGATGCCGAGAGGATCGGGACTTTCGAGATCTCGATCCAGGACCATACGGACTGTTGCACGCTCTTCATGCCTCGGCGTCCGTCCACCAGGGCGAGCATCAAGGAAGTGGTCGACGGTGAGGCTGAACTCGATATGGAGCGTATGATCAGTGATGCCATCGAGTCGATGACATGGCGTGACTATGCATGTCCCGCGTATCGTAAACCCAAGGGGTAGAACCGTGCGCATTCTGGTCCTGGAACCCTACTACGGCGGATCTCACCGTGCCGTGCTGGACGGGCTGCTCGACCGTCTCGACGTTGAGTACGACTTGCTCACGCTACCTCCACGAAAGTGGAAGTGGCGTATGCGCGGGTCCGCGATCACCATGGCCGCACAAGCGCGCACTCTGGACCAGGAGTTCCAGGCCGACCCTCCTGAGCTCCCAGCGATCGGCTCCAAGCGCTGGGATCTGGTATACGCATCGACGTTCGTGAATCTCGCTGAGTTCTACGGACTCGCAGGACCGGCCGTCGCCGGTGTTCCGAGCATCGTGTACTTCCACGAGAACCAGCTGATATACCCTGCGCGCCATGAGGAGGAGTGGGACTATCAGTTCCCCCTCACCAACATCACGTCCGCGCTCATGGCCGATCTCTGCCTGTTCAACACTCACTACAACCTTGACGGGTTCGTGGCTGAGATCCCCGGTTTCATCAGGAAGTTCCCCGACCATCAGCCAAAAGGCATTGCCCAGGAGATCCTAGCGAAGTCCGAGGTTCTTGCGCCGCCGTTCGACCCCGCACCGTTCATGAATGCTGCAGTGATGCGAACCGTTCGCCCTCGGATCGTCTGGCCGCACCGATGGGAGCACGACAAGAACCCGGAGTCCTTCTTTGCCGCCGTGGGGCAACTCGCCAATGAGGGTCTGGATTTTGAGATCGCTGTGGCGGGTCAGGAGTTTCGCGACAGGCCTGCGGTCTTCGGCCTTGCTCAAGAGGCTCTGGGTGAGCGACTCGTGCATTTTGGAGAGCCTGACACTCCTGAGGCGTATGCGGAGTTGCTCGCGTCCAGTGCGATCGCCGTCTCAACAGCCCACAACGAGTTCTTTGGTCTCGCAATGCTGGAAGCCGCATACGCCGGCTGCTATCCCGTGGTGCCCGACAGGCTGGCGTATCCCGAGATATACTCAGGCGAGAGCCTCTATCGCAACGACGATCAGCTGGTCTCACTCCTGCGCTCACTTGTCCTTGACCCGCCCGATCCCGGGCAGGGGAGGGATATCGCAGCTGCCTACACGTTCGATGCGCTCGCGCCTCTATATCGTACGGTGTTCGAGCGAGTCGCGAACTCCGAAGAGCGCTAGTCGGAGCACTTCCTACGATTCTTCGACTGGAAACGATCGAATCGGGTATGAATTCATTCGAGGTAGCTTGTAACACAAGGAACCATGCGCTACCATGAACCATGTCATACACACATGGGCGTCGTGGACGCAGGCGGCACTGGGTTTCGATAGAGGTGGCCACATCGTGGCGGAGAAGGACAGCTGGATCTCACAGATCCGCAAAGGAGTGATCGAGGTCGCCATTCTGGGCTTGCTCGATTGCGAGGAGACGTACGGATCGGAGCTCGTCGACAAACTGGCGGTGTATCCGGCCCTCGCTATCAGTGCGGGCACTGTGTACCCGCTCATGAGTCGTCTCAAGAAGGCGGGGCTCATCGACTCCGTTTGGCGCGAGTCGCCCGTCGGCCCTCCTCGGAAGTACTACACGTTGACTGATCTGGGGCGGAGCGAGTTGGGCGATATGATGATTGCTTGGGACTCCATGTCGGGGGCTATGAGTGAAGTGCTTCAGGAGGTGTCTGGATGACGGACGTGAAGGCGATGATCGCTTCGCTGCCTGCGGATGCACAGGTGCTTGTGGATGCATGGGTCGCTGAGCTGCGCGCAGAACTGCGCGGTGTGCCAGATGAGGCGAGAGATGAGATCGCGTCGGAGGTCGTTGCTCATGTGGCAGATGCTCTTGGGACCGATGCAGGTGCCGATGAGGTCGCATCGGTGCTGGCTGAGTTCGGGACATCTTCCGAGTATGCGACTGCGGTGCGCGAGGCGTTGGACGAAGGTAGTGAGTTTCGCATGCCTGTCACAGGCAGGATCCTGGGAATGCCGTACGAGTGGCGCATGCCGACTACAGCCCGTGTCCGCAGCCGATGGTGGGATACATCGAACTCCAAGGTGCTTGTCCCAAAGATCTTTGGCGTGGGGTGGACCATCAACTTTGGTGGTCTGGCCGTCAAGCTGGGGTTGTTGCACGCTGACGACGGTGACGAGCCGTTCGAGTCCGTGCCGGATTCATTCATGTGGACGGCGCTTGCAGTCCCAACGGTGCTAGTCATGGCGTTCGTGGGGATCTGGTTCGTCAAGCACGGCGTGGCGTCAGCACAAGTCCCCACACACTGGGGGCCGAGCGGTGCGGCCGATGGCTGGTCGTCCAAGAATTCGGTGCTCGCGATCACCTTCGCGGCGCTGGTGATTCCGTACCTGTGGGCGGTGTGGGGCTATGTGAGTCGCGACAGCAAGTTCAGCAGAGTGATCATCTGCGCCTTCGCAGCATCGATCGAGATTCTCGGCCTGACCATCTACTCGCTCAGCATTTTCGAAGTGGTTACGAGCAATCCGGTGGTTCTCGGATCGGGTCTGGTTCTTCCCATCCTGGTGATACCCTTCGCCATGCTCGTCGGATTCGCACGCATAGGTATGAGACAGGACATGAACCGGGCGTAGACCCGGTTGAGAAGAGAAGGGAATAGTTATGGAATTAGGCTCGTGGGACGCAAGTGTTCTGATCGCCATTGTTGTGTTCTCGATCGCAGAGCTGGCTGTGATGATCTGGGGTCTAGTGGACCTCATTAAGCGTCCGGTCGCTCAGGTCAGGTGGGCGAACAAGGGGGTTTGGGGCGCTATCAACGTTCTGATCAACACGTTCGTCGGCACTATCATCTACTTCGTTTTCGGCAGGATTCCAGCCCCGATCGACGATTCTGATGGAGTCGGTGGCGCTGACGCAGCAGGTACGAAGCGCGCTGTCGATTCGCTCTATGGCGGGAGCGATAGTTGATGCCGAATGTGGTCGAGCTGCGAGGACTGACCAAGACGTTCGGTGACTTTCGAGCCTTGGACGGAGTCGACCTGGACGTGCCCGAAGGGTCCGTGTTCGGATTCCTGGGGCCGAACGGGGCGGGAAAGACCACGACGCTGCGTATTCTCACTGGACTCGCGAACCAGACATCGGGCACCGCGACCATCTTTGGCCACGATGTCCAGGCCGATGGCTCGCTGGCCAGAGCAGAACTGGGCTTTCTTCCCGATGTGCCGGGCTACTACTCATGGATGACCGCCCGAGAGTTCCTGCTGTTCACAGGACAGCTGTTCGGTCTGTCCGGCAGCGCACTGGATGAACGCGTCGCTTCGCTGCTTGAGATGTCCGGGCTCACCGACGTCAAGACCAAGGTCGGTGGCTATTCTCGCGGCATGAAGCAGCGGCTCGGTATCGCCCAGGCCCTGGTGAACGCGCCACGACTCCTGATGCTCGACGAGCCAACGAGCGCGCTCGATCCCATGGGACGCAAGGACGTGCTCGAGATGATCGCCGCGCTCAAAGGCAAGACGACGGTGTTCTTCTCAACGCACATCCTCAATGACGTTGAGCGCGTGTGCGACTACGTAGCGGTGCTCGACCGTGGTCGCATCATCAAACAGGCGCCGATCGATGAGTTCAAGAACCAAGGCGGAGCATGTCGAATCATGCTCGAGGTCACCTCCGACACGGAGGCTTTCGTCGAGATGCTCGCCGGCGAGGCGTGGGCGAGTGAATGTCACGCAGAAGGCGCCCTGATCCATTGCGTTGTGAGTGATCTTCAGGTCGCCAGAGAGCGCGTACCGGCTCTGGTGGCACAGCGCGGAATCGGTCTGGTTCGACTGGCCGACGAGGAGAGAACGCTCGAAGACGTCTTCGTCGGCATGGTCGGGGGTGATGTCTGATGCATGGATTCCTGGTGTTCCTGAAAAAGGAGTTTCGCGAGATCCTGCGGACGTGGCGTCTCTGGGTGCTGCCAGCGATCATGATCGTCGTCGCCATCATCAGTCCGGTCTTTGCCAAGATCACACCGGCACTGCTCGAGTCTGTTGCCGGAGAGACGCCCGGATACGTTTTCGAGGTTCCCGATCCCGTGACGGTCGATTCGTATCTGCAGTTCTGGGCCAATGCCATTCAGATGGGCATCCTGGGCGTGATCATCGTGGCCGCTGGAGGCATCGCAGGAGAGCGCAAGAACGGAACAGCCATACTCGTGTTGACCAAACCGGTCTCGCGAGGGGCGTTCGTGGTTGCCAAGGCGATCTCGAACTCGGTGTTGTTCCTTGCGGCGACGATCATTGGCGCCGCAGTGTGTGTGGGACTGACCATCGTCATGTTCGACAGCAGCGGTATCGCTGACTTTGCGGTCTCCACCGCGCTGCTGTACCTGTTGGGTGTGGTGTTCATCTCGATCACTCTGCTTCTGGGCGTGGCGATCAAATCGCAGGCAGGGGCCGCAGGTGCGAGCCTCGGGGCATTCCTGGCCGTTTCGCTACTGTCCATATGGGGCCCGGCTCGTGACTACACTGTGGCTGGGCTCATGGTCGCCGGTGACAGGATCCTTCGTGGCGACGAGGTCGCCTTGTTGTGGCCCGTTCTCACGTCGGTGGTCCTGATAGTGTTGTGTGTGGGTGGTGCGGTGCTCCTGTTCCGCAGGAAGGAACTGTAGCGCTCGCGTGGCTCGTGCTTTTTTGGATCGGTGAAATGGAAGGACCCGGGAGTGTTCCCGGGTCCTTCTTGTGTGCACATGGTGGAACTCAGACTATCGCAGGTAGCAGCCGGATCTAGTCCACAAGGGTCAGTGCGACCTTATCGAGCTCGATGTGGTCGGTCTCCACGGCGCTCACAGCCCCCCAGACCTCCTTGAGTCGCTCACTGGTGGCACGAGCCATGAACTGGTTGTAGAGATCCGATGCGCGCTGCTCACGGCCCAGCGACTCTTCGATATCCGTCTTCCAGTCGCCGGACGTCTCGCCGGGCTCCATGAGATCCGCGGGCTTGGAAGTACCCAGCAGCTTGCAGAAGATCCCGCAGTGCTCCGCTTCGACCTTGGCCAGACGCTTGTAACCGGAAGAGAGAGCCTCATTCTCCCTGCGGAGGGCCATACCCAGATAGAAACGCGTGTTGGCCCGCTCGAGTTCGATGGAGGCCTGCAGGTCAGCCCTCTCGCTCTCCGTTGGCTGAATGTCGTTGATGCCGGAGGGGAACTCCGTCGTGTCAACGATCAGATCGCGGTGTGCGCCGCAGAACGGGCAGTGGCTCGGTGTCTCGGAGCCAAGATAGGTATCGCCACAAATGCGGCAACGGTACATCTTCATGTGCATCCTCCTGTGTAGGTGTCGATATGGAACGGATGTGATCTGTCAGTTCAGACCGATCGCATCCGCGATTGCCACTCCAAAGCCGTGCGCTGCCTCAGGTCCGTTCGCCGTGATGATCGCTCCGTCGATCTCCAAGGGGGAGCCTGTGCAGGTGGCGCCGTGTGCGATCAGATCGCTCTCCTGGCTTGCGAAAGCAGTGACCCGCCGACCTTTCAGCAGGCCTGCATGTGCCAGGATCGATGGGGCGATGCAGATCGCCGCAGTCGTGTGTCCCTCATGAAGCGAGTCCGAAGCAAGAGTCTGGGCCGCCGGATCGTCAAAGTAGATCGAGGATCCACCACCGCCGATGAACACGACTGCATCGTAATCGGCTGCCTGCACCTCACCGATGGCAACGTCCGCACGAGCGATCATGCCGAGCTTCCCTCGGCAGGGGCCTGGCGCGATGCTTGCGGTCACGACCTCTGCACCGCAAGAGAGAAGGACGTCGCGCGGTTCGGCGTACTCTTCGTCGCGGAACTGATCGGGTGCTATGACCATGAGAACACGTGCCATATGAGCCTCCAACAGAACCTCTGAGGGTGTCGGCGATCCGGCGCGCCGACTAGTACCAGAATATACCCGAATCTGATATACATACCGTCTACCAGAGTAAACGCAGGTAAGAGCGTTGTCGTAATGGTATTTATTAGGTAACAACAGGTCAAAGAGCCGTACAAGTGGCTACAATCTGGCTACATAACGCAGAACCTGAACTAATGGCTATATAGTCCGCATGGCTACAGTATATCCATCGGAGGGGAGTAGTTATCACCTCACTGGAACCAGTGTTACCTTGGGGTTTGCTCTGAGATCCACGCAATGTGTTCTGTATGTGGGAGTGCGGCGGTCTCAGCGGAATAGCGAACTTGAAGCGCTTCCATGCCGGGAAGCTGCGCCAAGATGTTGCCGAGGCCTCCTGCGAGACTCTTGCTGGAATCTATATTCATACTGAGAGCATACGCTATTGACGGGGCTCGACTGGATACAAGTGGTAATCTCAGTGAGGCTACCTGTGCAAGAGAAACGGTGAGCACGAAGCGATTCGGACTCGAGAGGAATCAGAACATGAAATGGACGCGTCGGGGCTCTTTGCGATACAGAGGGAGACAGTTGATGGCGATCATCTTGCCGTGTCTGCTATCAGTATCATTGCTCGGCTGCGCGACCATGTCAGAAGCGGAGTACCTAGAACGGATTTCCGGGTATGAGTACTTTCGTCATGAGTTTATGTCGCCGCTCCAATATATTACGTCCGGCTCTCTATCATCGACGGATAGAGCCGGAATTGAAAAGTCGAGCGACGGGATAGTGGTGATATAT
>JAQIBK010000303.1 GCA_027859125.1 Actinomycetota bacterium
CACGGCGACGGTGATCCACCACATGGACTCGCCGTCGCGATACCTGATCGTGGCCATGAACATGTAGAAGCCCACCGCCACGAGCGTGATGGTGCCGGGGATCATGGGCGCGCTCGTGTCCCAGCGTCCGTAAAGGATGCGAGCAACCGTCCAGAGCGTCCATGCCCGCGACGGCTCGACTTCCACTCCGCCCGCCGACGAACCTTCGGATGCTTCGGCGGCACTCTCCAGGGCAGTGACGTCCTCCAAGTGACCGTCGGGGGTCCTTACGTAGGTGCGAGCCGTAACAGCGATCGCGAGGGCCAGAGGGACGGCCCAGTACGCGACTGCGACCGGTACGAGCATGAGGTAGGCCGACGCGCCGACGAACACCGCAATCGCATACCACGTGTACCCACGGCTCGCATTGGCGCGCCGAGTGGTGGGCGAGGGCGCCTGCAGCAGCGCGAGCACGAGCATGAGCACCGCCGACGACTGGAGCGCGACCTTGAGGCCGGCGACGGAGATGCCCAGGTCGCCCGCGGTGCCGGAGACCGACGCGATGAGCGCGAATGAGAGTATGGGCACCAGCACGCCTAGGGCGATGGCAACGGTGCGCGCGAGCAGCGCGGTGCGAGCCGGGATCGGGAGCGTCGCGTGCAGACGGCTCACACGGGTCCAGGCGGCGGGCGAGATGATGAACACGCCAAAGCCCAGAACGATCGAGAGATACACGACCGAGTAGTACGGGTTGGTGGTGTATGGCGCGCGGCCAAAGAGAGCCGTCATGTCGCCTGCGACCATGCGCAGCACGAGCGCGACGAGAACCGCGGGCAGCACGCGCAGCGGGAGGTCCCGGAAGGCGGGGTCGAGCCGGATCAGCTTGAGGTTCACTGGGAGCCCCCCATCAACTCCACGAACATCTCCTCGAGCGGGATGCTCGTGCACCGGATGGTGCTGGTGCCCAGAGCAGCGTGCAGCTGCGTTTCGCATTCAGCCGGCGACGTGCGCAGGATCGCGTGGATCGCGTCGAAACGCGAGCGAGCCGAGATGCAGCCCTCCACCTCACGAACCTTCTCCGGCGTGAGTCCGTCGGTCTTGGGGATCAGCGCCAGCGAGAACTCCTCGCGCAGGTCGTCCAGCGTGTCGTCCAGCAGCACTGTGCCGTCGTGCAGCATCACGATGCGTCCCGCAATGCGCTCCACATCAGGCATGTGGTGGCTGGAGAACACAATGGTGGAGCCCGTCTCGTTCAGGTAGGTGATCGAGGCCTCCAGGAACTCGCGCCTGGCCGCGGGATCGAGTCCGCCCGCTGGCTCGTCGAGCAGCAGCAGCTCCGGCCGATGAGCCATGGCGCATACCAGCGCCACCTGACGCGCCTGCCCCTTTGAGAGCTTCTTGATCCTGGTGCCCAGCGGTATCTCAAAGCGCTCCACCAGATCGCGCTCCATTGCCGTGTCCCATGTGGGATACAAGTCGCGATGCATGGCGAGAACCTGGGCAGCTGTCAGGAACGGGGGGAGCACCTGGTCCTCCGGCACGAAGCCCACGCGACGCTTGACCTCCAGCGCGTCGGCACGCGGATCCAGGCCAAAGACGCGCACGGTGCCGGCCTGCGGCTCCAGCAGCCCCAGCGCGATGCTCATGAGGGTGGTCTTGCCCGATCCGTTCTTGCCCAGCAGACCCACGACCTCGCCCGGCTCCACTGCGAACGTGACGTCGTCGAGCACGCGCTGATCGCGCTTGAAAGAGCGGTGCAGATCGTTGAATTCAAGGATGCTCATGTCATTCACCTTTCCGTGTCTTGCGTATGCCGACGAGGGCTCTTGTCGTCCCCGTTGGCGAGCATGTGCTCAAAGAGGGCGAGTGCCTCTGCGGGGTTCATGTCGAGTTGCCTGGCGAGACGCGCTGCGGGCTCCAAGCTTGCTCGCAGAAGAGTGTCGCGGTCCTGGGCGACCTGTGCGGTGGAGGTGCTCGCGATCACATGAGGCCTTCCCGGCCGACGAGTCACCATGCCGTCGCGTTCCAGCAGGCTGTACGCCTTGCTGACCGTCATGGGGTTCACCCCCAGCTCTGTCGAGAGAGCACGGGTGCTTGGCAGCTCATCGTTAGGCGAGAGCTCGCCGGTGGTCACGTGCAGCCTGATCTGGTCCATGAGCTGACGGTAGACCGGCACCTCGTCACTGGGATCGATGTAGAACACGATGCCTGACATCAGGACTCCTCGGGTGTCTCGCTGTATTACCGAACTAATACACTAGGACAGTAATACCCGGGAGGTGGAGGTGTCAAACGGGGGGCGGAGTGCATGCGGTGAGTCGGTGGCCGAGTGCTACTAGTGCCACTCCTCCATTAGGTTAAGCTGACCGACGAGATCAATGTCTGCAGGCGGGGCGGGGTGTTCACTGACTGTGTTGCGGGTCACCTATGCGAAACCAGCATGCATATCGGGTGTGGTCCAGTGGCAACCGTCCACTCTTGTTGAGTCACTGCGGCTGCAACAATCTGCATTTTGTGTCCGTTTTTGGACTATGCTGGCTCCAGGGGGGCAACCGTTTGGACACTTCTGGGCGGACTACTAGCTTGGAAGCCCGAGGCAATGATGTCAGCGCTGGAAGTGTGCTCGGCGAGCGGCCCTCCGATGCCGGTCTATGCATCAGGTTGCCTCACTGCGGAAGGGCATCTGGAAGCCCCCAGTGTCGTCCATCTGCCAGTTGGCTTGCGCATAATCTGAGCGAGGGAGGGCTGATGGCAAGAGTCAAACGTCCGGAGCCACCAGATCCAAGCAAACGCCCCAAGACAGAGATCCTACCTCGAGATCCACGAACCGACGAGCGGCCGCCAGGGGTTGCGGAAGACCCCTCAATCCACAGGGTCTACCAGGCGCTGCTGAAGCGAGATTCCCGAGGTTCTCGTTTCGCCCGAGCCATTGGAGAAACATTTGACCAGCTCTACGATGGAAGTAGAACTGGA
>JAQIBK010000140.1 GCA_027859125.1 Actinomycetota bacterium
GGGCTTCTACATGTTCATGGCCACGAACCGGTAACGCGACGGCGAGTCCAGGTGGTTGAACACCGTCGCCTTGGTGCTGTTCGTGTGGAGCCTGATCACGCAGCTGTCGGGTCGCATGCGTCACGTCGACCACCTGCCCATCTCGCGGCACGTCATCTTTGCGGTGGCGGTCGTCCCGGCGCTGGTGCTGCTGGCGGTCGGGCTGGGCGTTGGTAGCCTGGCACCCCCCACGATCGACGCCAGCCCGGACCCCGTGGCCGGATGCGATAGCGGCGGTGCGGTTGTCGTGCACGAGTCGTGGGAGATCGTGCGGGCGGGCAAAGTGCCTGCCGTGGTCGCGCCGTGGGGCGAATCGTACACGCCTGTGGCCTGCACGCTGTGGGAAGGCGGCTCCTGGGTGGCGTACAACCCCTACTCCGCCGCCACGTACAGCACCGATGAGTTCTCGCAATGGCAGGTCGAGCGCGCCGCGGGAACCGTGGACGAGCACAGCCGCACGATCGCGCTCATGACGCTTCTGGCGATCGGCGGTCTCGCTGCGTTCTGCGTGGCGACGCTGCGCAGGTCACGCCCCTACCCGATCGGACGCGTATCGGCCGTTGGCGTCCTTGTGGTGCTTGCCGGCGGCGCGTTGCTGGCCGCGGCGATCGTGCTGTCCGAAGCCGCGGGTATCGCGCACGCCATGGCGTTCGAGATGGCGACCTCCGTACCGCTGCGCCTGCTCGCCGACGCGCTGCCCTTGCCCACGTGGTCGCTGTGGGCACTCGTGATCGCTGCCGGTGCGGCCTGCTACGCGATCGTGGAGCGGGCGTTCCTGGCGGTCGAAGCCAGGTCCGCAGGTGGACGAGCGCCGTTCGTGGGCGAGGAATAGCCGCCCGTCATGATCGGTCAACGCATGTCACCCTCATCGACTACACTGGTTCTGTCAGGCAGTTCTTCGGGGGAGGAAACAGCCGAATGATCCAGCTGCAAGTGGGGGATATCACGGAGGTTCAGGCGGACGCTATCGTGAACGCCGCCAACTCGCATCTTGTGCCCGGGGGCGGTGTCTCAGGGGCGATCCACAGGTGCGGGGGCTCAGAGATCGACACAGCGGGCGAGGGGTGGCTCGAGGAGAACGGACTCGTGTATCCGGGCTCGGCGGCGATAACAACCGCAGGCGCTCTCAATGCCCACTTCGTGATCCATGCTGTGGGCCCGATCTGGGTGGGCGGCATGGCGAACGAGGACGAGCTTCTGGCCGAGACCTATCGCGCCAGCATCCAGCTTGCAGAAGAGCGCGCACTCACATCCATTGCGTTCCCGAGCATCTCCACGGGCTTCTTCGGCTACCCGGTGTCGGCGGCAGCCCCGATCGCGATGCACACGATCATAGCGGCGCTGGAATCGAGCAGGTATGTCACCGACGTCAAGATGGTGCTGTTCGATCAGGAGACCCACGACGTCTACGCCAGCGCACTGGGCTCGCACGCACCACTGCAGTAGACGAGTTGCTCACGAGGAATGCACTGTCGCAAGCGCCTGTCTGAGGACGGGCGCCTGTCTACCGCAACAATGAAGGGGACGCGAATGATCGTGCGCTGCCAGAACGACGCCACATAGTGTCACGTCGGCAAGCGGCTTGCTTGTACACCTGTATACAAGCCGATGCAAGGAGGCGCTGTGACGCGCCGCGAGACTGAAGAATATGAAGCACTCGCCCGGGTATCCCCCGGTGCCACCCTCATACATAGAGACGGCGTCATTCTCCACGCGAACGAACCCGCATTGACCCTCTTTGGCATTGAGAACCGAGCCAACATGGTGGGCACCCGGTTCCTTGACTACGTCCACCCCCTCTCCAAGGCTGACATGATCGAGTGCATCACATCGGCCGCAGTGGGCGGTGCGAGCAGTGCCGCAGTCGACAAGACCATGCTCCACCAGGACGGAGCGGCCTTCGAGGCCGAGACCGGATCGGTCGCCATAGACTACAGGGGAGCCACCGCGATCCTGACGTTCGTATGCGACTCGTCGGAACGCAACGCTGCGGAGATCGTCCAGCGTACCGAGGAGACCCGCTACAGGAACCTCTTTGACAACTCCCCTCTGGCTCTTTGGGAGGAGGACTTCTCGGCGGCACTCGCCTTTGTTCGCGGCCTGGAGAGATCCGGGATCACGGATCTGCGCGCGCACTTCACTGAGTATCCCGACGAACTGGACAGCTGTCTGTCGCTGGTCAAGCTGGTGGATGTGAACGATACCGCCTGTGAACTCTTCGGGGCACAGTCAAAGAGCCAGCTGATGGATTCGCTTGAGGGCATCATCGCCCCCGAGGCTGTCAATCACGCCGTGGACGGACTGCTCGCGATGATGTCAGGACGACGCACTTTCAGCCAGGACACTCTCAACCGTCGCATGGATGGCAGCATCATGAACGTTCGTCTGCGCTGGCGCGCCCCACAAGGTGAAGCCGGAGACTACTCCCGCGTGATGGTTCTAGTGGAGGACGTCACCCACGAGACACATGTTGAGCGCAAGCTGCGCGAGAGCGAGATGCGCTACCGGACGCTAGTGGAGATGTCACCTGACGCCATCGTGGTACATGACGGCACCACGGTGCTCTTCGCCAACGCGGCAACTGCGCAGATAGCCAACATCCCCGACGCGCAGGCTCTGGTGGGCCGTCCGTGGCGGGAGTTCGTAGCACCCGAGTCCGCCACGGAGTTGCAGAACCATATCGCCGACATGCGGGCTAACGGTCGCCCACAGGAGCCCACCCTACTGGAGTTCACCCTAGCTGACGGGGTGACTCGCAAGATCGAAGCCATTGGAATGGAGATCGTGTACAGTGGCAGACCCGCCGTGCAGACGATCCTGCGCGACATCACCGACCGTATACGCGTCCAGGAAATGCTGTCGCAATACAACGACGACCTCGAGCAGCTGGTCGAAGAGCGCACATCTGAGCTGCTCCAAACGAACCATGAATTAGAGCAGGCCACTCGGGCGAAGTCTGCGTTCCTGGCCAGCATGAGTCACGAGCTTCGTACGCCGCTCAACTCGATAATCGGATTCAGTGGCGTGCTGTTGCAGGGCCTCGGAGGCCCCCTCTCACCGGAGCAGCACCGCCAGATCCAGATGGTCAACAGCTCCGGGCGTCAACTGCTCGATCTAGTCGGCGATGTGCTCGATCTCTCCAAGATCGAGTCCGGCCGCGTGGAGATCGAGGAGAAGCCGGTGCTAGTGCGTCGCCACATCGAGAACCTGATCGACACCGTGCGCCCAATGGCAGCGGAGAACGGGCTCGCCCTCAGGCTGGAGCTCGACAGCGCACCGGAATCCATCATCACCGACAAACAGAAGCTGGAGCAGATCGTGCTCAACCTTCTCAGCAACGCCATCAAGTACACGGAGAGCGGATCGGTAACGGTCCGTGTGATCAAAACGGACTCGCAGGTGGTGTACTCCGTCTCGGACACGGGCATGGGCGTCGCCCCAGAGGATCACGACACCATCTTTGAGGAGTTCCGCCAACTTCAGAGCATGACCAAAGCGAAGCACCCGGGCACCGGTTTGGGTCTCCCTATCGCACGTCGCCTGGCCGGGCTATTGGGCGGCACGATCACCTTGTCCAGCAAGAAGGGCAAGGGCTCCACGTTCTCGCTTGTGCTGCCAAACCGTGCCATAAAGTCCGGCGTCGCATAGAGCCCGTTACCTCATCGACGCCCCGCAGGGTCCACTTTGTTAGATATGCTGCTATTCGCTCTGAGCGTTCCCCGCTCATCTTCGCATCCACACCGTTCGTCAGAGATATCTGCATATTCTGTGAAGTTACTCACAATAAACTCAATATATGACGATACATTAACCATGTTTGCCATACCTACAACCGCCGGTCACACCCCCCCAGGTCGCATCGGTGACGATGCCCTCCACGAACTCGTACGTTATGCGGTCGATTCCGCATACGACAGCGTGATAATCCACCGAGCCAGCGGCTCCCTCGTGTACTTCAATGACGCTGCAGCAGCGATGTTCGGCATCTCCAACGATGAGATGGCCGAGATGCCCGCATGGGGCTGGATCTCAGCTCCCCCCGTGGGGCGCGAACGACGCATGACTACCATTCTCGAGGACGGGAACGCTCAATTCACAGCAGAGGGACGCAGGCCCGACGGCACCACTGTGGTCGTTGAGGTCAACTCCCAGGTGATCGACACATCCGAAGGCGAGATGATCGTCTCGGTATCACGCGACATCACCGAGCGCACCACCGCTGAGGCCCTGCTGCGCGACATGGCGTTCCATGACCCGCTCACCGGTCTTGCCAATCGCACACTGCTCGACGACAAGCTGAAGACAGCGCTGTCTGCGGCAGAACGTCACGACGACCTCGTCGGCGTTCTCTACATAGACCTTGATGACTTCAAGCCGGTCAACGACACGTACGGTCATGAGATCGGTGACCGCGTGCTCGAGATAGTGGCTGAGCGTATGTGCAGCGCAGTACGCGCCGAGGACACGGTCGCCCGAGTCGGTGGCGACGAGTTCGTGATCGTTCTCGCGCGCCTCGCGCACCCCGACGATCTGGTTCACGCCGCCGAGAAGATCAGTCGAGTGATCTCCGCGGAGATACAGATCGATCAACTCGTGACCGGCCCCAAGGTCACGGCGAGCATTGGGTATGCTCTCTACGACGCAGACGTCGACGATGCCCACTCCCTGCTGATTCGCGCCGACCTGGCCATGTATCGCGGCCGTCAGGCGGGTCTCTCCGTCGCCAGCGGAACGGTGCTTGGGTAAGCACCACAGTGCGGGACGCGTCTGAGTCACGCCGTGCACACCGATTGGGGAGGCTGGCGTATGTGGCACCAGAAGGTCATCGACCTGTGTGAGGAGTACCCGCATCCTGCGTGGGGGTCCGGCCACGCCAGACGTGTGCTGACGATGTCGCTGGAGATCGCCGCCCGCGAAGGCCTCGACGCTGATCCCGATGTTCTGCATGCAGCCGCATTCCTGCACGATCTGGGCGCCTTTGACGCCTACTCGGTCGCAGACACGGATCACGCGGAGACCTCGGCTGACATAGCCCAGACGTTCCTGAGGGAAACGGACTTCGACAGCAACAAGATCCCACTGGTCTTGGAGACGATTCGCGGGCACATGTTCTACACGGCCCCCGGCGAGTCGAACGAGGCACGAGTCTTCCACGACGCCGACGTGCTGGATCTCCTGGGAGCGATAGGCTGTGCACGAGTTCTCTCGATCGTGGGCTCGGGCGACTGGACTCCTGATCTGCCCGCCGCGATCAATCTCCTCAGGCGATTCTCCCGTGAACTGCCCGGCCGCCTCAGCACGGGAACCGCAATGGATCTCGCGCCCGAGAGGGTGGCCCTCATGAGCACATTCTTGGACGCTCTCGGCGAAGTGGACTAAGGCAGGCATGCCTCAGCTATAATCTCTATGCACTCCGCGTCACACACAAGCGTGAACTGGAGGTCTGTTGTGGTCGAGAGCAACGAGAGCGTCGAGCCCGACTCCAAGGAGTCGTCTGACCGATCAGTCAGAACGCTGGCCACGGTGATTCTGCTGGTGATCGTGATCATTGTGGTACTGCTGCTCTGGCGCAGTTGTGACGCCACTGGCAAGAGCGACAGCGACTCCGGTGGCGGTGGCGTGGTCGAGAGCGTCGAGGGCCTGAGCATAGCGCCCGGCGACGTGGCGATCTGGCTCAACGAAGGCGCCTCGATCGACGATGTCTTGGCTCGTCACAACCTGTCCGCAGACGGAATGGTCGCATTCGACGATGGAACCACGTTCGTGATTCCAATTGGCGATGCGGACTCAGAGGATCTCGTCGCCGAGCTCAAGAAGGATGTCGACCTGATGGATGCCGGGTACCTCTACGTGCAGGAGTGACCTAGCCGCTGATCCTGGGATATGAGCCCAGGACCTTCACGGAGCGCAGTTTCAAGCGCAGACAGTCCAGGGCAAGGCGCACGTGCTCGTCCTCGACATGTCCGGTCAGGTCGACGAAGAACATGTAGTCACCCAGAGCCTTGCGAGTGGGTCGCGACTGTATCTTGGTGAGGTTGACGCCGGCGAACGCGAACTCCGAGAGGATCATGTTCAGCGTGCCTGGCCGGTCCGCTTTCATGAACAGGGCCAGTGAGGTCTTGTCATGTCCGGTACGGGGGCGAAGCCCGTGTCCGATCACCACGAAGCGGGTCTGGTTTCCGGCGTAATCCTCTATTGCCTCAGCAAGAACAGCCGCACCGTAGGTCTTGGCAGCGAGCTGACTGCCGATGGCAGCCACTCCGGGTGTCTCCATAGCACGCTGCATGGCGTCGGCTGTGGAGTTGGCCGCGTGCACGGGCTTGCCCAGCAGATTCTCCACCAGCCACCTGCGACTCTGTGCGGCCGCCTGCGGATGACTCACTACCTCGGTGATCTCATGGATCTTGACGCCCGGCGCAACGCACAGGGAGTGATGGATGTCGCGCACTATCTCCGACTGGATCTCAAGATCGGTCTCGAACGCCAGAGAGTCGAGTGTGGCGTTCACCGATCCCTCGACTGAGTTCTCGATAGGTGCGATACCAAGGTCGGTCTTGCCGCGCTCGACAGCGTTGAACACCTCACCGATCGTTACGAATGGAACGCTATCGGCTTCAGTATCAAGCGAGAGAAGCGCCTCGTGGGTATGTGTTCCTTCTGGGCCCAGATAGGCGTAGCGGTTCATTGGTTCTCCTTGAGTCGAGGCGCGGGCAACTTGTCGGGCATTCGGTACTGCGGTGCACGCACTCGGTTCTTGCCCGTGGTCTTGGCCTGGTACAGGGCATCGTCGGCCTCACGAAGCAGAGTCTCACGATCGTGCGCATGCGCGGGATAGGAAGCCAGGCCGATACTGACCGTGAGCCTCACCCCAGCGACACCTTCGGCATCGGCGAAAGCATACTGCGACACCACCTCACGGACCTTCTCGGCCACAACGAAAGCGCCGGATGAGTCAGTCTCAGGCAGGATCACCGAGAACTCCTCGCCGCCGTAACGCGCCACTATGTCGACCTCGCGAACAGAGGCTGTGAGCAAGTCGCCCAGATCACGGAGCGCACTATCCCCGGCGACATGACCGTGGGTGTCATTGAGAAGCTTGAAGTCGTCGACATCGATCATGAGCATGGACAGGTCCTTGCGGTAGCGATGCGCTCGTTCGAACTCCTCTTCCAGCCTGGTCTGCAAGTATCGGTAGTTGTACAACCCGGTGAGCTCGTCTGTGATGGACAGCCGCTTGGTCAGCTTGTAGAGCTGCGAGTTCTCAACAGCGACCACGAGCTCGCTGGCGACCGCCTGCAGGACCAGTCGGTCCTCGTCGGCGAATGTCTCGACCCACTCGGGTTCCGTGCAGAACACAACCATCATGTGGTGGTGATCCACGAGCGTGATGCACGAGAAATGCCCGGATGAGCCTTGCTTGATCGTCCCCTTGGCAGAGTCCACGATGACGTCCGGCGAGTACGAGACGGTACTGGCCAGACCCACGCTTGCAGAGAAGAGCGTCTCGGACTTCTGCTTGTCGATCACCATAAGACTGGCAGACGACACATTGAGCACCTTCTGCAGAATATCGAGCATGAGGGGACCGACGCGATCGAAGTCCAGGTCCGAGTGAATGACCTCCGTGATCTCAGTGACCGCCTGCAGTTCAGCCAATCTGCGCTGAAGGCGATCGGTGACATCGACCTTATCGGTTTGTGCCAACTCCAGATCGGCCTGCCGATCACGCTGACGCTCGAACAACGCCGAGACGACTAGGGACAGGAGTATGAGACCGGCCGCATTGAAGATGAGTATCGAGAAATCGATCCAGTCATACATGTGGTTCACCATCACATGACCGCCCAGATACCCGACCACGCATATGCCGCCGACCGCCAGGGCGTTCCCACGTCCGGCCTCGAACGAGTACATGATCGCAAGACCCAGGAACACAACGTAGAGCGGGTCGTGGAGGCGATCGAGCACAGAGGCCAGGAGAGCGAGGGTGATCACATCGAATGGCAACGATACCAGCATGAGGCGCCGGAAGTTGACGGTGCCGCGCATTATGAGCGTCGTCTGAGCGATGCAGAGGGCCGTGAGCAGGATCACGACTACGATGAGAGCCACAATACGGCCCGTGGTGAGTTCGAACGTACCCGAGAGCACAGTGAATACGACGGCGGTGGCCAGTATCCCACGCACGACCAGCACCGCGAGTGCGTGTCGCCTTGGCCCTAACTTGGTCATCTGCGTGTCCACCAGAAACCCCCGAACCCATACACGCGAGGTAAGAAGCGATCGCGTGTGGGACAATCATCTCGTTAAGTGAGTATAACCACCCGCACGCGCTAGCGCGCCATCTCCCCGAGGTGAACATGAACGCCGACACACTCGCAGCACTTCTCAGAGCCGTTGCCGCAGGCGACATCGACCCGAAGGACGCTGCTGCACAACTCGAGGATCTGCCATTCGCTGATCTGGGGCATACCAAGGTCGATCATCACCGAGAGATGCGTTGCGGCTTTCCCGAGGTCATCTTTTGCCAAGGGAAGACGCCCGCACAGGTCCGCTCGATCGCGCGCGAGCTTCTCGATCACGGCCAGGTCGTACTCGGCACGCGCGCAAGCGCCGCCCACTTCCAGGCCGTGGCGCAGGTCGAGTCCGACGCCCGCTACTTCGAGGACGCTCGCATCCTGCTCGTGGACAAGCGGCCGGATCCTCCCCGCATCGGGCACATCGCCGTGGTGACCGGCGGGACCGCCGACATACCCGTCGCCGAGGAGGCTGCGATCACAGCCGAGGTCATGGGCAACCATGTCACCCGCCTGTTCGATGTGGGCGTCGCCGGAATACACCGTCTCCTGGCGCACGCCGACGAACTGCGTCAGGCGCGAGTGATAGTCGCTGTGGCCGGGATGGAGGGCGCCCTGCCCTCTCTGGTGGCCGGACTCGTGAACGTTCCTGTGGTGGCGGTGCCCACGTCCGTGGGCTATGGAGCCAACTTTGGCGGCGTCTCCGCTCTCCTGGCGATGCTCAACTCATGCGCCTCCGGCATTGGCGTGGTCAACATAGACAACGGGTTCGGTGCAGCAACGATCGCCAGCCGCATCAACCAGGCACCCGGTCCTGAGCCGATAGCCGCCGAGGAGAACGCATGATCGCGCATCTGGACTGCTCGAGTGGGATCTCAGGCGACAAGTTCCTGTCCGCACTGCTCGACGCCGGATTCGCCGTCGAGGATCTGCGACACGCCGTGGCCGCAGCAGGAGTTGACCCCGCTCGCGTGGAGGTTCAGCGGGCCGTGCGGGGAGGCATCGCGGCCGTCGGCCTGAAAGTCGTGACCAGCGGCGACCGTGGGCCGCGGCACTGGCGCGAGATCCGACGCGTGCTGGAGTCGGCCCATCTGACAGACACCGTGAAGGAATCCGCGCTGCGTGCCTTCGGCCTTCTGGCCGAAGCGGAAGCGCAGGTGCACGGAGTTGCTATCGACGACGTTCACTTCCATGAGATAGGGGCCGCCGACACGATCGTCGATATCGTCGGCACGGCCCAAGGGCTCGTGTCCTTGGGCATCGATCACCTGTCGGCCTCTCCTGTCGCTGTGGGCTTCGGGACTGTGGAGACCGAGCACGGCACACTCCCGATACCCGCACCGGCAACGGCCGAGCTCCTGCGGGGAATCCCTGTGACCGCGGGTGAGGACGAGAGTGAGCTCACAACACCCACGGGCGCGTGCCTGGTCCGAGCCTTCGTGGGGCGCTTTGGCCCGCTGTCGTCCATGACGCTGGACACGATCGGGCGCGGTGCAGGGACCCGGGAAACACGCATGCCCAACGTGGCGACGCTGTTCGTGGGCCACGACACTCCCATAGCCGGAGGTACCGGTGGGGTAGTGGTCACTCTGGAGAGCAACATCGATCACCTGACCCCCGAGCAACTCGCCTTCTGTGCCAAGGAGTTGCTGCGCGAAGGTGCGCTCGACGTGTGGCAGACACCGATCGTGATGAAGAAGGAACGCAGCGCAGTCGCACTCTCCGTGATGGCGGAGCCTGCGGATGCCTCGCGTCTGGCGGATCTCATGCTCAAAGCGACAGGCACGCTGGGAGTCCGTATCAACGAGACACGGCGGGTCACGGCCTCACGCGAGATCGTGCGAATAGACACCTCACTGGGAGAGGTGCGCTTCAAGGTCTCAGTGGTCGACGGAGTTCGCAGAGTCCGTCCGGAGCACGATGACTGCGCGATACTGGCGAGTCGGACCGGGCTTCCGATCGACGTGATAGCCGCAACCCTGCTGCGCGAGGCGACAGAGTCCGGACAATAGGAAAGGGCCTACGATATGCAGGCCCTTTCCTCATGGCTTCCTGCCTGTTTCGAGCGCCCGCAAGCCACGAAAGTCGACGCTGGAACCCGCCACGGAGTCCCTACTTTTGGTTTCGGACCAACGCGATGCGTCTTGATAGTGAGCCGACGAACGGTCATCGGCTCCTCCCCCAAGAGAACGCCTGGATGAACATGCCGACGACCACGATCACTGCTGTTCTGTGACCAATGACCTAAATTCATACGTCAGAAACGCCGAAGCACTCAAAGGGACGAAAACATGCAGCGCAATCGAGCTGCCGGAGGGAGAGGAGTCTTGGCATGTCCAGGAAGAGGAGCAGATCGCGACCGACCAGAGTGCTGCTAGCCGGCGTACTGCTGGCTACTATGTCATTCACAGCACCGGCAACGCTCAGTGCTACCGGCGACTACACGGAAGCCCCCCAAGCACCGTTCAACATGACGGTCGTGGGACATGATGGCGGACTCATTTCATCCATAGAAGACATTGGTGGCATCGCCTACGCTCTCGCCGGTCAGGGGCTGAACGTCTATCAGGCCGATGACCGGGGCAACCTGGAGCTGCTCGGCTCCACGGCCGTTCGTGAGGCTGGCGGCACGCTCTACGCCGACACCACGTCCGACCGCATCTTCGTGGTCGGAGACAACGGCTTCTCGGCAGTCGACATCTCAGTCGATGAGTCCCCTGTGCTTCTGGGCACGTGGGACATGCCGTCGACATCCTACGAGATCTGTGGATTCTACGTGGTCGGCAACTACGCCTATGCCGGATATGTGAACAGCGGCACCTATGGCTTGAAGATATTCAACGTTGCAGACGCGACCCATCCCGACTATGTCGCGTACGTTGACGTCAAGCTGACCGACATGGAGACGGACGTCGAGGGCAAGTTCGCGTACGCTCAGACTGCGAACGGCTTCATAGTGATCGATAATTCCTCGGCTTTGAACCCGACGGTGGTCGCGGATCCGCGATCAGCCGGCACGGTCACGGGGCTGGAGGTCGAAGGCAGCGACATCTTCGTGTCCTATACGTCGACCGCGATCGGTTCACCGGGCGGCTATGAGTACTACTCGACTGCCGATCCAGAGCTCCTGGTACATCGCGAAGTGGCGACTGAGGGCATCGTGGACATCGCTGTGTTCAGCGACTCGGTCTGGATGCTCGGTGCCTCTGGAGTGCCGTACTACTACATGGGTGTGGCGACTTTCCCCGAGTACATCAGCGAGGGCGACGCGATCTCAGGCGCAACCGAGATCGAGTGCAACGGCGGAATGGCGGAGGTTCTCTCCCAGGCGCCACCTGTGTCCACGCTGAGTGGGGTCTACGGCGTGATGCCCACGATTCCATACGTGCATGACACGGTCATGAGCACTGTGGGCGACGAGGCCATCGTGTTCGGCGAGGGCATCGCGTTCGTGGCAGGTGACCACGGTCTGCGCACGCTCGACATCACCAACCCTGGCTCGCCTGTCGAGTTGGATCGTCTCGATGTCGGCTCTGCGCATGATGTGGTTCTGTTCGGCGACACCGCCTACGTGGCACTCGACAACGCATTCGTGGTCGTCGACGTGACCGACCCCACCAACCTGGCTGAGGTCGCGGAGCATGTCTCGGCGTCGGACATCATGCGTTTGGCAGCCGGCGACGGCGTTCTCTATGCGGCGACCGACGACGGACTCGAGATCTTTGACGTCTCGGATCCCGGCACGAGCACCAGCCGAGTGGCCGTCCACCCGACCTCGCAACCTGCATGGGATCTGGAACTCGAAGGCAGCCGACTGGTCCTGGCGTACGGTCCCGAAGGCTGGAACGACTCAGCAGCGCTGCTGTTCAACGTCGCCACCCCCACAAGCCCTGCCGTGCTCGACGAGCACACCCTGCCGGGCGGCACGCCTGAGCTCTCGGTCATGGACGGAATAGTCTATGTCGGTCTCACCAACTTGGACTACGGCAGCGCCAGCGTGAAGGTGTTCGACATTTCCAACGGCACTCTCAACTACACGAAGTACCTGGGCCTCAGCAAGTGGGGCGCCTCTGACGTACATGCAGTGGAGACAGGCTTCCTCGCGACCGGTCAGCAGACCGAACGCTGGAACACCGACTATCCCGACCTGCCCTACATGGACGGCTACCTGCCACTTGGCGCGGAGCGCATGGATCTCGTCGGCGATCTCATCGGCATGTGCGATCCGGAGAGCGGCGTCACGTTCGCCCTCTACGATCAGATGAGCGATCGCAGCTTCGGCACCAGCCGCTACGACACGGCCGTATCAGTCAGCCAGGAGCTGGGCTCCGCTGACACCGTGGTGCTGGCAACCGGGCGCACGTTCCCCGACGCACTCGCAGGTGCACCGCTCGCGTACGCGCTCGATGCACCGATCCTGCTGGTCGACACCAACTTCGTGCCGCAGGTCGTTCTCGACGAGATCGCCCGACTGGGGGCAACGAACATCGTTATCCTCGGCGGCACGGGCGCCGTGTCCAACGCGGTGATCGTTCAGCTGATCGAGGTCGGCATCCCAGCCGGCAACATCGATCGCATCGCAGGCGCCAGCCGATACGAGACCTGCAAGAACATCGCGCTCGAGCTCGAGAAGGTACTGGGCGACGGCACGATCGATACCGCATTCATCGCCACCGGCCTGAACTTCCCTGATGCGCTCGCTGCATCTGGAATCGCAGCCAAGATGGGCGCACCGATTCTGCTCGTCGGCGACACGATCGGATACGCAACGCAGTCCGCGGTGATCGAGCTCGGCATCACCGACACGGTGGTCCTGGGCGGCCAGTATGTGGTCGGCCCCAGCGTGTGGAACGCACTTCCCTCACCTGAGCGCCTCTATGGCACAAGCCGGTACGACACCGCCGCGGCGATCGCCGACTACGCGCTGAACGGCTCCGGCGCTGGCTTCACCGCCGAGGAGGTCTTCGTCGCCACGGGCGGCAACTTCCCCGACGCACTGGGCGCAGGCGTTCTCGCAGCCATGAAGGGTTCGCCGACGGTCCTCACGGACGCAGCAGTTCACCCGGCCACCCGCGGCTTCCTGACGGAGAACAAGGAATCCATTGAGCGTATGGCGATCATTGGGGGCCCGGCAGCGATCTCGTCGGCCACGGAACGCACGCTCGTGAGCTTGGTTCCGTAGCACACATCGTAGATATCGGCTCACATAAGAAAGGGGCTCCGGATGGGGCCCCTTTCGCATTGCCTATGAGTGCCGTTGTCGAGCGTCAGCGCCAGCGTCGAGTGGCTCCTCGGCGACGCATGACGCCTCCGGAGAACGCGGAGCGCGGAGCTGCGGTGGCGCGATCCCTGCGAGGCAGAACGCGATCCTTGTAGGCGAAGCCCTCCACGTCGACGGATGTGAGCGTCATGCCCATCTCGCGCTCGATCGTGTAGAGCTGCTCGTAGTCGTCGTATGAGGCGAGCGTTGCAGCCACACCGGTGAGACCGGCACGTGCCGTTCGGCCGATGCGGTGGATGTACTCGTCCGGCTTGTCCGGCATGTCGTAGTTCACGACGTGCGTGATGCCCTCGATGTCGATACCGCGAGCCACGACGTCAGTGGCCACGAGCACGCTGTGCTTGCCTTCTTTGAAGTTCTTGAGGGCCTGGGTGCGCTGGCTCTGCGACCGATCGCTGTGGATCGTGACGCAGGGGACGCCGCTGCTGGCCAGCGCCTGCTCCACCCGATCAGCGCGCTGCTTGGTGCGCGTGAACACGATGGCCAGGTACTCGTCCCACTCCTTGAACATGGCAATCAGCAGTTCGACCTTCTGGGATGCGTCGACCGGGTAGACACGTTGCTCGATAAGGTCGACTGGCGTTGCAGCAGGTGCGACATCGACCTGGACCGGATCGGTCAGGGTGTCTCCGATGACACGCAGCACCCGCGCGTCGAGAGTTGCCGAGAACAGAAGGTTCTGCCGCTTCTTGGGAATCAGGCTCAGGATCTTGCGCACGTCGGGCCAGAAACCCATATCGAGCATACGGTCGGCCTCATCGAGCACGAGTACCGAGACTTCGCTCAGATCGAGGTCTCCTCGGCGCTGAAGGTCCAGGAGGCGACCCGGGGTCGCGACGACGAGATCGACGCCACGCTTGAGTTGCTTGATCTGAGGCTCGTATCCCACGCCGCCGTACACGGCCACGACTCGATGACCGGTCGCACTGGCAACTGTCTCGGCGACCTCCTCGATCTGCACGCAGAGTTCACGCGTGGGGGTCACGATCAGAGCCGAAACGGTGCCCCTGACTGGAATACGATCCAGGATGGGAAGCACGAACGCGGCGGTCTTGCCGGTGCCCGTCTGCGCGCACGCCAAAACGTCGCGGCCTTCGAGCGCGTACGGAATTGCCTGTTCTTGAATTGGTGTTGGATCCTCGTAGCCGAGGGATTCCACGCCATCGAGCGCCGCGCGCCCGAGGCCGAGTTCTTGAAATCGCATGTCTTCATTATACGCACATTCCCGCGTGAACGCTCAGCTGTGCCGGATGTAGTAGCGACAAGACCGATTTTGGGGACAGTTCGACGGTACGTCTGCCGCACGGTACTCCCAGAAGAAGCCCTCCACGAAGCACGAGCAGGCGACCCGCTTGTCGTCATCCTTGATCGAGGTGTCGTAGCGGTCGTCCTCCATCAAGTTCTCGCGCCACCAGTTGCATTTGCCTTTGATCGGCGTGTAGGGATCCACGGCAAGTCTCCTTTTGGGTTGGCTGGCTGCCGTGCCCGATATCTCGGCACGGGGCCTTCCTACCTTGATGAATGCCCTATGACTGACAACTTCAGACAGGCGCCGGAGCGGCCCTTCCTGTTCATAGAATGTGACCACGGCTGTGTATTATGTTCTCCAGCCGAGAACAACCCGAAAGGCCTCATGCAAGAGAACAGAGTGCCTACAAGTGTCGCCATCTGCACGAGGGATCGATCCCGAATGCTTGAGCGATGTCTCGCCTCCCTTGGGTGCCAGAGCATTCCCGATGATTCATGGGAACTTGTGATCGTGAACGATCACAGCGTCGACGACACGCTTCAGGTCTGCACGACGTACGCCGAATC